>JBHHZX010000180.1:0-8325 GCA_046758265.1 Phycisphaerae bacterium | reverse complement strand
AGCGAGTCGGCCCAGGCGCGGAGCTGGCGTGAGATCGATTCGCTCAAGGATTTCAAATTTGAGATCTCAGATTTGAGATGCTCGAAGTACGGCAGCCGCTCGAGCAGATGCAGCATCGAACGCACTTCGCCTGCCGAGCCGCGTGCGATGTAGAGGAACGTGAGCAACTCCTGTGTCGTCCCGCGCTCGAAGCCCTCGGCGATGCTGTTGCTGATCGATACGGACGCGCGCTGGAGCTGGTTGCGCAGGTCGCCCTTCTGGTTGAAGCTCCGATCGTCAACCAGCGCGAACACACGCGCGGCCGTATCGATTCCGGCCTTCCAGACCGGCAGCTCTTCGAAGCGCTTGTATTTCATTGGACAGCCCCGTTGAAACCTGAGATCGCAAGTCTCAAATCTCAAATCTCAAATCCGAGATCTCAGATCTCCGATCCCGGATCTCGCATGCGCGATTCTAACCTTCCCCACGTAACCTTCAACATGATCTCTCACACCCCATCCTTTCGCTCACCCCGGACAATCAACATCTTCATCCCTGCCCCTTCCCGCCCGGCGTGCCACACTCTGGACACCGCCCGCTCACGTCACCGGTCAGGTCCTGGCCGCGGACTAACCCTTATCCAGCGCGGTTAGCGCGGATCAGCCTGGCCGTTATCTCCGTCCGGTGAGGCTGGCTTTCTTCGCTTCGGAGTACTCTCCCTCAGTGTCTCCGCTCGCTTGCGCAGGTCATAAGTTGTCTGGAGAAGGTTCTCGGCGATGTCCATAATCGTGGACAGCTCCTCCGCGTTCGGTATGTGAGCCCGATGGGTCGCCGCACTCCCTGCGTCCAGCGCCGCATCGAGGATATCCTTCTGGTACGAACTTATGAACTCGCCGGCGACAAGCGCTTCAAGCTTACGCTGGAATCTCCCGCAATCTCCGACCTTGTCAATGCAGACTGCGTCGATGATGCTGCGCAGTCCCATGGCCGCAAGAGCCCGGGCGTCTGCGCTATACGCCACATAGATCTCCTTTAGCAGGGACTGGATCGACTCGGGGCACTTGCGGATCCACCTGGGCTCGGCCCATCTCTTCGCGGGTGGATACCGTGTCCTGCCCGAGATCGACTCACAATCCGCGTTCGCTTTCGCTTCGTCGCCGAATGGCTCATAGGTCTGCCTATGCAAAAACGACACGGTGCCACACCCGCAGCACTCCAGGACCTCGTACGTGTCCGCACGTTTTCGACACGGCACGTCCTCTCCCGTCTCCTCGTCGGACCGCCAGAAGTCAACGTACGACTCCCAGCCGTCGCGTTCGGCCTCACCGTCGTTCCAGTCGAGTTTCACCGAGTACGAAGCGCGGACGCGATGCTTCGTCTCCCGCAGGCACTCATTGCACTGATGCTTTACGAAGGCATCTCGCTTACCCATACGGCAATCCTCCACCGCGACTCGGAACCGCGCCTATTCTACCCGATAGCCCCTTCATCCTCTTGATATCACGTGCTGGACCCACGGCGACATATCGATCCCCTCTCGCCAGGCGCGCACCTAGCTCCGGAGTGGCGATCACGCTCGGCGGTTGCGATCGGCTCATCTCCTCGGCAAGAGTCTGACGACGCGGATGCCCCGGCCGCGGGCATCGGTCCGGCGGCGACGAGCTGCCTGCGGCGCGAATCGACGATGGCGTTGAACCCCTCCAGCGTCCGGGCCCCGAGTAATTGTAAATCGCCGGGCTGCGCGAACACGACCTCGTCGACGGTCTTGAAATCGCCGCAGCGGATCATTGCGTAACCGACTTGGCGGGTTACGTGCTGGCCATTGGCCATGACGAATGGTTGGTCCTTTTTCCAGGGTTCAATGCCGACCGCGCGTAGTGTCTCGTCCGCGATCCAGGTCATCTCCGAACCGGAATCCACCGTCACGTCTGGCGCCAACACATACTTGGGTGTGTCGGTGATTCTTGCGATCTCGATGTCAACGGCAAAGATTCCCACGGCACTTCTCATTATACCTGTTTACAGGCCATACTCCCTCCACCTTTGTGTCACCAATTCCTTGATCTCCGCCGACATTTCGATTTCATCCGGCCACTGGCGGACCGGGCCTTCGCCGGCCAGCTTCCGCGTCGCGTCGATGCCCATTTTGCTGCCGGCGCCGCAGACGGGAGCAGCGTGATCCAGAATGTCCAGCGGGCCGTCGATGAACATGATGTCGCGCTTGGGATCGACGTTGGCGCAGAGGTGGAACAGGACATCTTGTTCGTCGTGGACATCTACGTGCTCGTCCACCACGACGATGATCTTCGTAAACGTCATCTGGCCAGCGCCCCAAATCGCCGACATGACGCGGCGAGCTTGATACGGGTACTCCTTCCTGACCTTCACGAACGCGCAGTTGTGGAAACAGCCGAACATCGGTAGGTTGTAGTCGATGATGTCGGGCACGAGCACTTGCAGCAGGGGCAAAAAGATGCGCTCTGTCGCCTTGCCGAGCCAGAAATCCTCCTGCGGCGGCTTGCCAACGATTGTGGTCGGGTAGATCGGATTCTTGCGGTGCGTGATCGCGGTGATGTGAAAACGCGGGTACCAGTCCGCCAGTGAGTAAAAGCCGGTGTGATCGCCGAACGGGCCCTCCCAGATCATTTCCTCGTTCGGATCGATGTAGCCTTCGATGACGATCTCGGCCGTTGCCGGGACCTCGATCTGCGGCTGCGTGGCGCACGGGACCAGCTCGATCGGGCCGCCGTTCAGAAAACCGGCGAACAGCGCCTCGCTCACGTCCGGCGGCAGTGGGCAGGTGGCGACGTAGGGCATGACAACCGGACCGCCGAGCGCAATCGCCAGCGGCATCTTCTCGCCGCGGGCCTTGTATTTGCGGAAGTGGCGGGCCCCGTCGTGGTGCATGTGCCAATGCATGGCGGTCAGCTTGGGCTCGAAGATCTGGACGCGGTACAGGCCGATGTTGCGTTCGCCGGTCTCAGGGTCCTTGGTGTAGACGCCGCCGAGCGTAATGTACCGGCCGCCGTCCTGGGGCCAACACTTGATCGCGGGGAGCTTCGTGACGTCGGCGTCATCGGTGTGGACGACGTCTTGGCAAACGCCGCGCTTGACGATTTTCGGCGGCAGGCTGCCGAGCTGGGCGAGCTCAGGCAGCTTCATGATCTTCTGCATGAGTGTCGTCGGCAGCTCGGGCTTGATCAGCGCCTGCACCCGCCGCGCGGTCTCGTCGAAGTCATCGCAACCCAGCGCCAGGCACATACGCTCCTTGCTGCCGAACGCGTTGATCAGCACGGGCCAGTCGTGGCCTTTGACGTTTTCGAACAGCAGCGCCGGACCGCCGGCCTTGGTGACGCGGTCGGTGATCTCCGTGATCTCGAGCACCGGATCGACCTCGACGCTGACGCGTTTGAGCCAGCCGCGCTGCTCCAGTTCGGCGACGAACGATTGCAAATCGGGTGCAGGCACGAAGCGCTCCTTTGCTTGATGCTTATGTCGGCGAGACGGCAGCGCCCGTCAAAGCCGAGTAGTAAAGCGCGCCGGCCGGCGAAAAGCCAGACGGGATCGGTAGAATAGTAAGCGCCGGTCGCCGGTTATCGTAGTGGATCGAGGCGGTGTCGGTGGCGCCGGCCGTGGAATTGCGAGCGACGGATGGGCGTATACGATCGCGACTACACCAAGACCGGCGCCGGCCGTGGGGCCGGCATCGCTTGGGGGGCTCACTTGCCGCCGCGCGGGGCCTTGGCACTGATCGTTCTACACGGGCTGGGTTTTCTGACGGTGCTGATGATGCGGCACGACGCCGGCGGCGCGGCCGCGACCATGTTCGTGCTGCGGGGCGCTGCGTCTCATCCGGCGGCGATTGTGCTGCATCCGATCGGCAGTGAGTCTATCCTCACGCTGGCGTTTGTCGCCTACGCGATCTGGACGCTGGGAGGGCGCATCGAATCGCGCTGGGGCACCACACGGCTGTTGTCGCTTTACGTTTTAGGCACGATCATCAGCGGCGGGGTGTACTTCGGATTCGCCCAGAGGGCACCGGACTTGGCGGGGTATGCCCTGGTAATGCCCACCGGAGCGCTGGCGGCCTGGGCGCTGGCCGCCTGGCGCAACCTCTCCGACGAAATGGTGTCTGTCTTCGGACGGTTGGTGACAGTGGCCAAGGCGACAGCGATCGGGGCCGCCATCGTCGCCGGCCTTGTCTTCTTCCGTGGTGGTCCGGCGGCGACCGCCTGGCTGATCGCCGCCGCGGCCGGCAGCCTGGCCTGGCCGGTGGTGAACGTGTTTCGCGGGAATGTTCGCGCCTCGAGTGCGGCGCGGCAGCTTCGACGAGCGCGAGCGGCTCGGCCTCCAACGCGATGCGACGCTGCGCAGCCCGTGGCCGAGGATCCCGCTATTGACGACCTCCTCGCCAAGATCAGCCGCGAAGGGTTGGACGCGCTGACCCCGGCCGAGCGCGAGCGGCTGGAGGCCGCCCGGCAGGCCAAGCTGCGCCAATCACGCTGAACCGGCACTGACTGAAGGCTACCCCACACGAGTGTCTATTCAGCGCCGGCATATGGTATACTCGGGTCGTTCACATCGGGGTGGCCGGAGCGGATATGTACGGGTGCCCTTCGGTTGCTTCGCGGCGGTTGACGCCGCCTGCTGTGCGCGAAGGTTGGCGCTGAATGGCACCGCAGACAACACCGTCCCACAGGCACCGCTACCTCGTACTGGCGGGTCCCCACGCGCAGGATCCCCGGCTGCTTGAGGCGCTGCGGGCATTGGCCGCCGTCCGCGTCGTGGAGAAGCCGGATGACGTCCTCGAAGCGTTGCGCGCGCAGGGCTGTGATCTGGTCATCAGCCCGGCCACGCAAATCGTTCCGCTGGCACGCGCGGCCGGACACCTCCGTACGGAGAACTTCCTCGAAGAAATCGGCCAGGGCGCCTGCGTCGTCAACCGCGACGGGGAGATGATCTGGGCGAATGCCAAGTTGAAGGCGTATTCGCCCAAGATCGTCGAAGCGATCCGGGCGGCCTGTGTGGAGTTGTGCCAGCAGTTTGCCGCCGAGCCCGCCAGTTCCGATCCGGTTCGGGTTCGGCGCCGAACGCTCGAGGTCGAGCAGGAGTATTATTTCGATCTTACGGTGTCCGCGCGGGCGGGCGCGGAGGGGGAGGTTGAGCAGCTTGTGGCGTTGGCGTGGGACCAGACCGAGACGAAGCGGCTGCAACAGAAGATCGATGCCATCGACGCGGCCGGCCGCGAATTGGTCAGCCTCGATGTCGAGGCGCTGACGCAGATGGATGTCGGGGATCGGCTGCAAGCGCTGGAGGATGGAATCGTCACCTGCTGTCACGACCTGCTGCATTTCGACAACTTCGCCATTCGCATCCTCGACAAACAAACCAACCGCCTGGACACGGTGCTCGCCACCGGCCTGAGTGAAGAGGCCAAAGCCCTCTCGGTCTACGCGTTACCCGAAGGCAACGGCATCACGGGCTACGTGGCCGCCACCGGGCGTTCCTACATCTGCCCGGATACCAGAAAGGACCCGCGCTATCTGCCCGGGCTGCAAAACGCGCGTTCGTCTCTCTCCGTTCCGCTGACGTTGCACGATGAGGTCATCGGCGTCTTCAATGTCGAGTCAGACCAGCCGGCGGCGTTCAGCGAGGTCGATCGCCAGTTCGCAGAAATCCTGGGCCGGCACATTGCGCTGGCGCTGCACACGCTGGAGTTGCTCGCCGTGGAGCGGCACACGACCACCGGCCAGCTCGCCGCCGATGTTGACGCCGAACTGGCTAGCCCGCTCAACAACATCGTCGCGGACGTCACCAAGCTGATGGAACAGCACGCAGGGGACGAAGAGCTGCGCAGCCGCCTGAAGGGTATCATCGACGACGTAGACACCGTCAAGCGGGCGATTCACGCGGTGACGGAGCCGGAGGGCGTGCGTGGTCTCGTTCGCGAAGCCGACCTTCGGGACGAGCTGCTCGGTGGCAGACGCATCTTGATCGCCGACGACGAAGACATCATCCGCGAAACCATTGCCGATGTGCTCACCAAAGCCGGGGCGCTGGCCGTGATGGCCGGCGACGGGAACGAAGCGATCGCGATGATCCGCGCCCAGCACTTCGACCTGGTGCTGTCAGACATCAAGATGCCCAACCACAACGGCTACGAGGTCTTCGCGGCCGCGCGCGAGGCCAACGAGAACTGCCCGGTCATCCTCATCACCGGGTTCGGGTACGACCCCAACCACGCCATCGTCCGCGCCAGCAAGGAAGGGTTGGCCGGCGTGTTGTTCAAGCCCTTCAAAGTCGAGCAGTTCCTCAACGAAGTTCGCCACGCGCTGCTCGAAGTGAAAGGCTGAACGCCGAACCCTGAACCCTTTGGCTGCGGCCGACGGCCGCGTTGAGGGGTGCCACTGGCAGCTCGCTGCCAGTGCGTTCCCCGCACGTCGCCACAAGAAAGCACGGGCGGACAAGCCGCCCCTGGCAGCCAGCGAACGAAAAGACCCAAGGGGGTGCATCGGCGTCCCGCCGCTGATGCTCAACCGGGTAGCACCGGCGTCGCGCCGGTGGTGTGGACACGGGCAAGATGCCCGTGCCACCGGGCTTTGATGTGGGCTCTTATTCTTCAGGAATCGGGCAGACCCAATCGTATCGGTCCGGGGCGTCGCCGACCTGAATCGCGGTTAGCTGGTTGTACAGCTTCGTGCTGTACGGCCCGGCTTTGCCGTCCTTGGAGTAGACGACCTTGCGACCGCGATAGGTGATCGAACCGACGGGCGTAATCACCGCCGCCGTCCCGCAGCAGCCCGCTTCCCTGAAGTCGAAGATCTCTTCCACGTCGATCTCGCGGCGCTGGGGGCGCAGCCCCATCTCCTCGGCCAGCGTGATGACCGATTTGTTCGTAATCGAAGGGAGGATCGATTCGCTGTCCGGCGTGACGTACTGGTTGTCTTTGGTGATGCCGAAGAAGTTCGCCGGTGCACACTCGTCGATAAAGCGCTTGTGCTTGGCGTCCAGATAAAGCGCGTCGGTGAAGCCGCGCTCACGGGCCCGTATGCTTGCCCGCAGGCCGGCGGCATAGTTGCCCCCCACCTTGACGTCGCCCACCCCGAGCGGCGCAGCGCGGTCGACGTCCTCCTCCACGTAGAGATCCACGGGCTCGAAACCGGTCTTGAAGTACGGTCCGACCGGCGTGACGAAAACCAGAAACAGGTATTCTTCCGCCGGTCTGACGCCGACCCGCGGTCCCGTGCCAATCATCAGCGGACGGATGTAAAGGCTGGCGCCCGTGCCATAAGGCGGAACGTACTGGCGATTGGCGTTCACCACGCGAAAGACGGCTCTGACAAACATCTCCTCGGGTACCGGCTCCATCACGATCTTCGTGCACGAGCGCGCAAAGCGCTTGGCATTCTCGTCGATCCGGAACACCACCACGTCGCCGCTTCTGGTTTCGAAGGCCTTCAGCCCCTCAAAACACTCCTGCCCGTAGTGCAGGCAGGTTGCGGCCATGTGCAACGGAATGAATTCTTCCGGCCTCAGAACTCCTCCGTCCCACGCGCCCTCCTTCCAGGTGTAACGAATGTTGTAGTCGGTCTTGTGATATCCGAACTCCAGGTTCGCCCAGTCAAGCTGCGCCTTATCCATCGCTGCCTCCTCGGTGTCCGTACCAAGGCACCTGCGCAGCGGCATTATAATGCGGACACGCGGGGAGCCCAAGACAGCGACCACTCGTTATCGGCGCGTGCTTGCCACCGGCCTGGAAACGCTGCGGGAAAGAAGAGCGACTGCCAGTTATCAATTAACGGGACCGTTCGCTTGAAAAGCGGCCGTGCTCACGAGACGCACGTCGCCTCAGAGGGTTCCTCCGGATCGGCGTCAAGCTGCAGACGTTCGGCTTCGAGCTGACGCGCCGCGTCGCGCAGCTCAATGTTACAAGTGTCGAGCTCTGCGGACAGGTTTTCCGCTTCCGCAAAACGTTGCTCTGCTTGAAGTTCGAGCTTCGTCGCGTTCAGCAGACGCTGATCGCACGCCTGTTGCCGGCTACCCTCGAGCTCACGTTGCCAAGCCATCAACTGCTTGCGCCGCCGCACGAGCTCACGTACGGCACCTTCCAACGCTTTCCAGCGACGTTCCAACTCGGCCTCACGCTGCTCGAGTTCTTTGCGTCGCCGCTCGAGCCGGGCTTCGCGCAGCCCGATGTCGGTCGCGCCTGGCATCAGCTCGTCGCGCAGGCTCCGCAGCTCCACGGCGTGGCTGGAAAGCTCGCGGCACAGTCGCGCCCAGCGCTCGGCGCGCGCCTTCAGGAGGTTGCACTGCCGGGCCGTGGCCGCGACCGACGAGGAGTGGCAG
>JBHHZX010000179.1:0-8403 GCA_046758265.1 Phycisphaerae bacterium | reverse complement strand
TGCACAAGCAGCTTTCGGCGGCGAGGACGCCGCACGAGCAGGCAACGTTGCAGCGGGACATTGAGCGATGGCGGGCACTGGCGGGCAAGCCGCCAGTGGCACGCGACGAGAGGTTGGCGCCACCGATCGGCAGATCGACCAGCTCGTCTACGAGCTCTACGGCCTCAGCGACGGCGAAATCCACGCCGTTGAAGCCGCGACGAGCTAGGCACTGAGTCACAGGGCCAGCCTGTCGCGCTCCGGGCTCGGATTCGACGGCCGGCACATGGTCCGGCCGTCAGCGACAGGACCAATATGCCACTGCCCGGCAGGCGTTTCACGGTATTGCCACCGTCGCCACTTGAATCCCGCGGGTCTTTCTACACGAATGCCCCAGTCCCGCGGCGGCGGAAATGGGGCATTCATGCAAAGCCGTTGGCCGCTGCGCTGGGCTACTTCGCCAGGAGCTTTTCCGTCGTCGCGGAGAGCTTCTTCACGTGCTCGACGCTGTGGTTGAACATTTGACGCTCTTTTTCATCGAGGTCAACCTCGATGACCTTCTCGACGCCGCCGGCCCCCAGCACGCACGGCACGCCGACGAAGTACCCACCGACGCCGTACTCCTTGTCACAGTACGCCGCGCACGGCAGGATCCTCCGCTCGTCGCGGAGGATCGACTGGGCCATGGAGATGGTGGCGGTGGAGGGCGCGTAATAGGCGCTGCCGGTCTTTAGCAGGCCGACGATTTCCGCTCCGCCGTTGCGCGTGCGGGTCACGATCTCGTCGAGCTTGCCGGCGGGGATGAGCTGGGTCACCGGGATGCCGCAGACCGAGCTGTAGCGCGGCAAGGGGACCATGGTGTCCCCGTGGCCGCCCATCAGCAGCGCGTGGACGTCCTTGACGCTGCAGCCGATCTCCATGGCGATGAAGGCGCAGAAGCGGGCGATGTCGAGGATGCCGGCCTGGCCGACGACGCGCTGGGTTGGAAAGCCGGAGATCTTCCAGGCGGTGTAGACCATCGCGTCGAGCGGGTTGGTCACGACGATGAGAACGGCATCGGGGCTGCGCTCGACCACCTTGGCCGTCACGTCCGCCACAATCTTGACGTTTGTTTCGATCAGTTCGTCACGGCTCATGCCCGGCCCGCGGGGGATGCCGGAGGTGATGATGACGACGTCGCTGCCGGTCGTGTCCTGATAGCTGTTCGTGCCGACCAGGCTGACGTCGTAGCCCTCGACCGGTGCGGCCTGGCAGAGGTCGAGCGCTTTGCCCTGCGGCATGCCCTCGATGACGTCGACCAGGACTACATCGCCCAGCGCCTTGGACGCCGCGTACTGCGCACACGTCTCCCCGACGTGGCCCGCTCCAATGATGGTGATCTTTGCCCGTTTCATGATGTCTCCCGTTCTCTCTTGCTGATGCTATGTTGCCGTCGCGGCTCAGTCTGCCGTATAGGGACGCCCAGAATTCTACCGCGCCAGGCTGGAGGTCGCGACGGCCTGGTGGGCGGCAGCTCGTTTTCGGAGGGAACGTCGGGCTGACCCGCAACCGCTTGCGCTGGCCCAAGATGCCGAGCCAATCCCGAGGGCCCCGCCCGGAACGCGCTGTTCGAAGCCTTGCGCGCTCAGGTTTCCGCAACGTTACTCAGGGCAGTCGAAACGCGTGAAGATTCGCCCGATCGGTTCGCCGGTTTCTTCATCCACGAGGAAGGGACCGCCGATCAGGAGTTGGTCGCCGCTGAGCGTGATGAGCTTCTCGAAGATGGCGACCGCGTCGGGCAGATCAGTGAATTCCCGGCCGCTGCCGGTCCGCACGTCGATTATCGTGTAATGATCGAGGCGGATTTCGATTCGGCCCTGGTCAGAGACCGAGAAGCTCCCCTCATCCACGGCAACCAGCGGGGGGATCAGGAGGAAGGTCGGCGTGAATACCCAGCGATTCGCGGTTCCGACATCCGCATCGAATTGGTACACCTCGTAGAACACGGTCGGCGGACTGCCGCCTAGCGAGTATTGGGCTTCCTCAAACCAGCCCCAGCAGCCGGTCAGGCCGCTCAAGTCGTCCACTGCCGTGCCGGGCGTCAGGGCGGCCAGCGGATCGTCGGGCGATGCGGCAAAGCTGTTCGGATCATCGATGACGACCTGCAGCTCGGCCGGCAATCCGGTCAGGCTCGTGGGCAAACCGGGGAGGAAACAGCCGGCGGCGGCAAGTGATGCCGCCGTCGCGACCAGCCCCCACGGCCTGCGAAATCTCGTTGTTGCGAACATCTCGAAGGCCTCCTTGCGTTTCGTGTATGGAGATGACCGGCCCCTGTGAACTGTCGGTCGCACAGCGCCGCGCATTTGTGCCACTTGGCTCCAATTATAACGCGACTCGGGGTGGTCGACGACGCCAGTCCCCACTCAGCGCGGTACTATGTGGTCGTCGCGCCGTGAGTGGGGTTTGATTGGCGGCAGAATCGCCTGCATTGAGCTGCCGCGTTCCGTGGCGTGATATATCGTGGGTTGGCTGTATCGCATACGCGGGGTGGGGCACCGGTCGTCGTCGATGGGAAAGCCAGGCAACCGCTCGAAAAGGACGTTTCGTGCCGGTCGTGGCAGGCCGCGGCGGACGTGTACGCCCGCGCTGTCCCACAACGGCGACGTGGCGTGGCTGACCGTGCGCGGTGCTGCGCAGCACAACCTTAAGGCCATCGACGTCTGGTTTCCGCTGGGGCGGTTTACGTGCATCACCGGGGTTTCCGGTAGTGGAAAGAGCTCGCTGGTCAACGAGATCCTCTACAAAGCTCTGGCGCGCGATTTGAACGCGGCCCTTCGCACGCCTGGCAAGCATGCCGGCATCGACGGTCTCGAACACCTCGACAAGGTTATCGCCATCGACCAGTCGCCGATCGGCCGCACGCCGCGGAGCAACCCGGCGACCTATATCAAGCTGTTCGACGAAATCCGCCAGTTGTTCGCCAAGCTGCCGGACGCCCGGCTGCGCGGCTATAAGCCGGGGCGCTTCAGCTTCAACGTCAGCTCGCGCAAAGGCGGTGGGCGCTGCGAGGCGTGCGAGGGCAACGGGGCGAACAAGATCGAGATGGATTTCCTGGCCGACTTGTGGGTCATCTGCCCGGTGTGCGAGGGCCAGCGCTTTGCCCGCGAGACCCTGCAAATCCAGTACAAGCACCGTTCGATCGCCGACGTGCTGGAAATGGACGTGCAGCAGGCGCTCGAGCATTTCGACAACCTCCCGCGCATCCGCTCGATGCTGCAAACTCTGCACGACGTCGGGCTCGACTACATCAAGCTCGGTCAGCCGAGCACTACGCTTTCCGGCGGTGAAGCCCAGCGCATCAAGCTGTCGCGCGAGCTCGTCAAACGGCCGACCGGCCGCACGCTCTACGTCCTCGACGAGCCGACCACCGGCCTGCACTTCGACGATATCCGCAAGCTGCTGGCCGTTTTGCACGGCTTCGTCGATGCCGGCAACACCGTGGTCGTGATCGAACATAACCTCGACGTGATCAAGACCGCCGACTGGGTCATCGACCTCGGGCCCGAAGGCGGGGAGGACGGGGGGTACATTGTCGTGGAAGGGACGCCGGAGGAGCTGGTCGAGTGCGGGGGGTCGTATACCGGGCAGGTGTTGGGGGAGTTGCTTGGACAGGCAGGAAGGCACGACGGCACGGAGCAGTTGCGGATTGGGGATTTTGGATTGCGGAATGAGAAGGGTAGGGTCCGCTGTGCGGACCGACCAGCATACGATCCGAGCGCGATTACCGTTGTCGGCGCCCGCCAGCACAATCTCAAGGACCTGAGCGTCTCAATCCCGCGCGACAGGATCACCGTTTGCACCGGGGTATCCGGTTCGGGCAAGACCAGCTTTGCGATCGACACCGTCTTCACCGAAGGCCATCGCCGTTACGTCGAATCGCTCTCAGCGTACGCCCGGCAATTCCTGGGACAGATGGCCAAGCCGAAGGTCGATCACGTCGAAGGGCTCAGCCCGGCGATCTGCATCGAGCAGAAGGCGGCGAGCAAGAGCCCGCGTTCGACCGTGGGTACGATCACCGAGATCTACGACTACATGCGGGTACTCTGGGCGCGCGTCGGTACGCCGATCTGCCCGCGCTGCCAGGTGCCGGTCGGCTCGCAAACCGTGGACGAAATCTGTG
Source organism: Phycisphaerae bacterium (assembly GCA_046758265.1). Taxonomy (GTDB): domain Bacteria; phylum Planctomycetota; class Phycisphaerae; order UBA1845; family Fen-1342; genus JALSRY01. Next base: position 4,265 of record JBHHZX010000179.1, on the reverse strand, counting down.
ACCGCATCTTCGCACTCGACCGCGGCGCACCGATCATCATCCTGGCTCCGATTACGCTCGGCGACGGCGAAACCTACGCGGGGCTGTTCAACCGCCTCAGGAGTTCCGGTTACACGCGTTTACGCATCGACGGCCAGATCCAACGCACGGCCCACGCCACGACACTGGATGCCCGCCGCAAGCACCGTGTGGAGGTCGTGGTCGACCGCACCGTGGTCAAAAAGGGTGGGTCGGGCGTCTCGCCCGACAATCGCGGTCGGATTGCCGAGAGCGTGGAGCACGCCCTGTCGCTCGGCAACGGCGTGATGACGTTGCTGGTCGAGGCGGTGGAGACGGTCCAAGAGGAGAGGCACGAAGGCACGAAGGCACGAAGGCACGAAGGGGGAAAGCTGCGCGTGCGGCGGACGCGGCAGCGGGAGTTCCGCTGTTCGCAAAAGCTCGCGTGCGCGAGATGCGGGACGAGCTACGAGGAACTCTCGCCGCACCACTTCAGCTTCAACAGCCAGTTGGGCTGGTGTGAGACGTGCGAAGGGCTGGGCGTGCAGCGCGGCGCGCCGGCCGCCTCGATCATCAAGAACCCCAATCGCTCGCTGCTCAAGGGAGCGATCGCCGGCTGGCCCAGCATCGACCCTCGCTCACCGTTGGGCCGCATGCTCACAGCGCTGTGCGAGCGGCTGGGGGTCCATGTCAACGCGCCATTGCACGAGTGGTCGCGCGAGCAGAAACAAGCCCTGATGTTCGGGACGGAGGGAGCCGCGGGCTTCAGCCCGCGCAGCGCCGCGGGTAGCGATTGGATCGACGCTGGTGACGCGTTTCCAGACGTGCGGTTCCACTGGCGGGGCTTCTTCCCGGCGATTGACGCGGCCACACGCAATAGTTGGATGTTGCGCCACCGCTTGCACAACGTCGTCACCGACATTCCCTGTGTTGCGTGTCGCGGCGGCCGGCTGCGGCCCGACGCCGCCGCGGTGCGCCTGGGGGCCGTCGGTGCCCCGCGCGTCGGTGAGCGGGTCCGCACGCATGTGGGTGCCCCATCCCTTGCCAAGCAAGGGCTGGGGGCTGGCAAGCATCTCCGCGGCAAAACCGTCGTCGAGGTCTGCGAGATGCCGCTGTCCGAAGCTGCCGATTTCTTCAAACGCCTACGGCTCAGCAGGCAGCAGCGCCAAATCGCCGGCGAACTCCTGCAAGAAATCAAGAACCGTCTCCAGTTCCTCATCGACGTGGGGCTTGAATACCTGACGCTCCACCGCGCCGCCCCCACGCTGTCTGGCGGCGAGGCCCAGCGCATCCGCCTGGCCAGCCAGATCGGCTCCGGGCTCTCCGGTGTCCTTTACGTGCTCGACGAGCCGACCATCGGTCTGCATCCGCGCGACACGCGGCGGCTAGTCCACGCGCTCCGGAAACTCCGCAACCTCGGAAACACGCTCCTGCTGGTCGAGCACGACCGCGACGTCATCAAAAGCGCCGATCGCCTGCTCGACTTTGGCCCCCGCGCCGGCCGGCTTGGCGGCGAAATCGTCGCCCAAGGCACGCCAGCGGAATTCATCCGCGCGCGCCGTCGGCGTGGCATGCTTGGCCGGCGTGGCATGCCCAAGCGTGAGCGCGGGCATGCAAGCCCAATGGAATCGCTGACCCGCGAGTACCTCACCGGTACGAGCGCGATTTCCGTGCCGGCGAACCGCCGACCTGTTGACTTGGACGGGTTGCCGCGCCCCGCAGACGATGGGTGGCCCACCTCTTCAGAGGTGGGGGACGCGAATTCGATGCGGAAGAGAGGCACCAAGGGAAAGAAACCGACGACGCGACGAGGGGACGGAGCAACGAAGCGCTGGGGCCACTGGCGAGCAGCGGCTGAGAGCGTGGTCCACAATCCCGACCAGCCCGTGCGCGATTGGCTGGTCGTCCGCGCGGCGCGGCAGAACAATCTGAAGGATATCGACGTCCCGATCCCGCTTGGCCGCTTCATCTGCGTCACGGGCGTCTCCGGATCGGGCAAGAGCTCCCTCGTCAACGACATCCTATGGCCCGCGCTCGCTTCTGAGCTCCACCGGGCAAACCTTACCGCCGGCGAGCACGACCGCCTCGACGGCACGGGCGTCCTCGACAAGGTCATCAACGTCGACCAATCGCCGATCGGCAACACGCCGTCCAGCAATCCGGCAACCTACACCGGCACGTTTGATTGGATTCGCGAGCTGTTCGCACGTCTGCCCGAGAGCAAGCTCCGCGGCTGGGAAGCCAAGCGCTTCAGCTTCAACCGCCCCGGCGGCCGCTGCGAAGCCTGCGAGGGCTACGGCCAGAAGTGCATCGAGATGCACTTCATGCCGGACGTGTGGGTCGAGTGCGAAGTCTGCCAGGGCCGGCGCTACAACCCCGAGACGCTCCAGGCCCGCTTCAAAGGCAAGTCCATCGCCGACGTCCTCGACATGCCGGTCGCCGCAGCTTTGGAACTGTTTGAAAACGTGCCGAAAGTGCGGCGAATGCTGCAAACCCTGGTGGACGTGGGGCTGGATTATGTCCAGCTCGGCCAGCCGGCGCCGACCCTTTCCGGCGGCGAGGCACAACGCGTCAAGCTCGCCGCCGAGCTGGGCAAACCCAATACCGGCCGCACGTTCTACATCCTCGACGAACCGACCACCGGCCTGCACTTCGACGACATCGGCAAGCTGCTGGCCGTCATCCACCGGCTGGTCGATCTCGGTAACACGGTCCTGGTGGTCGAACATAACCTCGACGTGATCAAGTCGGCCGACTACGTGATCGACCTCGGCCCGGAAGCCGGCGAGGCCGGCGGCTACATCGTCGCCATGGGTACGCCCGAGGAGCTTACTTCCGGTCGTGCGGGGAGAAGAGCCGCGGGCTTCAGCCCGCGCGGCACGCCGCTTTTCCAGTCCCATACCGCCGGCGCACTAGGCCCGATTCTGGAAGCGGGACCCTACGAGACGCGTTCGCGCTATGACCCGGCCGCCCACGCCGCCTGGGAAATGCAGGTCGAGAAACAGCGGCTGGGCGACGTCGGCAAAGAGGTGAAGATGCCCTGGCAGGCGGACGGGCGGAAGTGGCACCTGGAGCAACGCGCCAACCGCGATGGAAAAGAGACGCGCTGGGAGCCGGCGGCGCTCGAGTTCGTCGAGGAACTGGTGCAAAGGTGCGGCAAGTTCGCGCCGACCAACTGGAACAACCGCGCCAGCGTCGAGATCACCGCCGCGGGCGCCAGGACCTGGTTCCTCCACGCACTGACTGGCGGCGAGTGGCTGCTCGAGCTGTATTTCCGTGTGCCGCCCAGGACGTTCAACTGGGTCGAGCTCGATGAACGACTCGGCCTCAAGACGCTCGACGAACGCGACGACCTGGCGACTTACGGCGACTGGTCGCGCGTGGACGTGCGACACCGCCGCGACGGCCTCGACGCGGTCGTCCTCTACGTGCACGACAAAGCGGAGATCGACACGCCGGCGTTTCGCAAGTTTGTCAGGCAAGCAGCGAGGGCATACTTGACCACCTGCGGCCGGGCTTAGGAAAAGAAGCTGCGGACCCGTGAAGCTGCGCAAGGGACGAACCAGGGAACACAAGGACGATGGGATGCGGAGATGATCGACGCTCTACCCAGACGCGCGCTGTTCCGCTTCGAGCTGCCGGTTCGGTATCTCCGCCATACGCCCCCCATGAACGGCAGCATGCGGAAGTGGACGCGGAAGTACCTGCTGCCGCCGCTGGTCGAGCTGGAAGACGAGCCGGCGTTCGCGGACGCGTACGCGGCGTGGAACGAAGAGCACCTGTTCGTGGCGTTCGACGTGCCCGAGCGGCGCGGCCCGCTGCGAAGCGATCCCACCAACTGGTGGAAAAAGGACGGGCTACGCGTTTGCGTCGATACCCGCGACGCCCGCGACATCAAACGCGCCACCCGCTTCTGCCACTTCTTCTATTTCCTGCCCACCGGCGGCGGCACCAGCGGCAGGCAGCCGGTCGTCGGCCTGCACCGCATGAGCCGCGCCAAAGAGCCGCCGCCAAACGTCGATGTGAGCCGGATCCAGATCGGCGTGCAGACCGATCGGCGAGGATACGCGCTCGAAGCGGCGATTCCCGCCGCCTGCCTCAACGGCTGGGATCCTGCCGAACATCCGCGCCTCGGCTTTTTCTACAAGGTCAAAGATACCTACCACGGTTCGCAGCACCTGACCGTCAACGACGAATTGGGCTGGAACGTGGACCCGAGCACCTGGGCGACGGCGGTGCTGGTGCGCTGAACGCTGTGGCAGGTCTCG
>JBHHZX010000178.1:0-8409 GCA_046758265.1 Phycisphaerae bacterium | reverse complement strand
GGGCCGCGGCACCGTTCGGCGACCGCGGGCGGACGCGTGAGCACGGGGTGGCATGCAACGCCGTTAACCAAGTTCGAGGGCGTAGTAGAGCTCCACGGCATGAATAAGGGCCTTTTCTCGTCGTGTCAGGGTGCGCAAATTTGGCGGACTGGGGGGCGACTCTTTCTTCTTGTGGGGCCAGTCGCGGGCGCGTTTGGAGCGCCGCCGGTGGTAGTGGTCACGCAGTGCGGCGTGCAACGCGGGCAGAAACCAATTGGAGGACTGTCCCCAACGTGTACATTCCAATGCCTGGCGCACCGTCCGCAACGCCGCCGCCACACTAACCCGGACAACCCGCACCCCCTGCGCCACCGCCGCCTGCAACAGCAGCAGGGCCAACGCCAGGATGTTGCCGGCCAGTTCCAGCGCCCCGACCGCCGGGGTTTCGGCCAACACCCGCCGGCGATCCAAGGTCTGCTTGAGCCCCCGGTAGTCGGTCTCCACGCCCCAGCGGGCTGCATAGAGTTCCCCGGCCAGCGCCCGCGATAGCCGCTGCGATTCCAGCACGTTCGTCAACAAATACACGCGTTTGCCATGTTCCTTCAGAACGATCAAGCGCAGACGCAAGGGTAACTGTGAGCGACGATTCTGCGGCCACAGATAGACCATCCGATGCTGCCCCTGACGTTCGATCTGTGACCACGACGCGTCGCTCAGCAGTGCGGTGTTGCTGACACAACGGATCAGGAGGTCGACCCCGGCCTGAAGCAATTCCCACCACAGGTCGAAGCCGCCGAAGCCCGCATCGGCCACCAGCAGCGTGTTCGCCGGCAGGTCTGGCAACATCTCCCGTAGATGTGTCCGCTCACTGCTGGTGCCCGGCCCTTGCCGCCAATCCCAGATCAGCCCGCTGGGCAACTGGATCAGCCAGGTCACCCACCACTGCGGGCCGGTCTTCTGGCGCCCGGCCCGTCCCAGGCCACGCTGGTTGCCGCGGGTCCGCGGCGCTTCAACCCGCGAGCCGTCGACCGCCATCACCGTCCAGCCGTACCAGGTCCACAACCCCCGCAACCGCTTCGGCACCTCACGCCGCAGGGCGGCCCAGAACCGCTGAAACCCCTCGACCCCCAGGCGTTGCATGGCTTTGACCAAACCCCAATATCAGCCGCCCGCTCGTCGCCGGCGGGCAAACAGAGCCGTCAACAACTGCCTTCCCTCACAAAGCGGTCATTCAGGTGCCGCTGCACCGACCAGCCCATCGCAATCCAGCACAGCAGCACGTACTTCGGCGTCCAACGCAGGCGTGGATCGCGGCCGGCGGTCACCTGCCCCAGAAACGCCTGCCAAACGGCAGCGGGAATCACCCGCCGCAGAAAACCCGGCCAATCGCGACGATTGACCTTGCGAACGCGGCCCTCCTTGGCCATGATCTAGTCCCTCGCTCTTTGCTGTTTTCGCCCGAAATACCGCAAGCGAATATATGCAGAAAAGAGCGAGTTCTTTCAACTGAAACGCCCCCGCACCGCCAGACTTGGTTGACGGCGTTGCATGGCACCCGGCACCCGGCTGGTGCGTTCTTCGCGCCGGCTTAGCGCGCGACGGGGACGACCAGGTGATTGAGCCAGTTGACGAATTCGCAGTGGCGAAGCTCGTCGGACAGGACGTCGTCGTCGATCGCCAATGACCAGCGCAGGTCCTTGCGGTCGGGCTCGCGCTGGAGGGCCTCCATACGCGCGACCAGGGTGTCGACTTCGTCGCGGTTCTGGAAAAAGCCGTATTTGATGAGCTTTTCGGCCCGGCAATAGATCAGGCGGGCGATCTCGCGGAGGTCGTACTCGGGGTGGTATTGCGTCGCCCAGAAGCTGCCGTTCTTGTGCCGGACGGCGACGGCCTGGACCTTCGTCCAAGCGTTACCCGCCAGGTGCAGGGCGCCGGGGGGCATGTGCGTGACTTCGTCGTCGTGTGAGATATAGCCGTCGAAGACCGCGGGCTTGCCGTCGTACATGGGATGGGCGCGGCCGTCGGGCGTGAGCGTGATTTTGCGGGCCAGGCCGATCTCTCGCCCCTTGGGGTTGGGACTACAGATACCGCCGGCGGCGTAGATGGCGAGCTGAACCCCCCAGCAACTTCCGAACTGCGGAATGCCGATTTCATAGACGGTTTTGGCCAGGTCGACCTGGCGAGTGACACGCCGGTCCTGGTCGTCGAAGATTGTCAGGTTGCACCCGGTCCAGAGCACGCCAGCGTACGTTTCCAGATCGGTTCTGGTAGGCAGGTCATTCTCGAGATCACCCGGGAAGAGATGGTCATATTCGGCACCAGGGCAGTACCGTTTGACGAGACGGCCATAGAGGTCGCAGGCCCTCGAGCAGCCGGCCGCCACCAGTTCGTCGCGGCTGGCCTTGGGGTATCCGTCGATGATGAGGAATCGTAGCTTGCGGCTCATGAGCGCTACCTTTGCATGGCGAGTCAACGGGCATCAAATCGATCGATGATCGCGGGAAGATCCGCGAAGGACTCGCAGACGGCGTCGGCGGCAGTGCGGTGCTTGTCCTTGTCGCGGGCGGCAGTCAACAGGACGGCGCGGGCGCCGACGGCCTGGGCGCCTTTGACGTCGTTGTGGTCGCGGTCGCCGACGTGCACCACGTGAGCCAGATCCACGCCGAGGGCGTCGGCCGCCGCCTGAAAGATGCGCGGGTCCGGCTTGGCGCAGCCAATCTCGTCGGAGAAGACAAAGGCGTCGAAGTAGCCGGCCAGGTCGTGCTGGCCAAGCAGTTCGCGCAGCGCCCGGCCGGGGGACACGATGGCGTCCGACACGACGGCGAGCGTGTATTCCTCGTGCAGCACTTCGAGTGCCTCATGCACACCCGGCACCAGATCGGGCGGGATCAACACCTCCATCTCCTCCAGCGTCCGGACGACGTGATCGAGGTCTTCCTCAGGCAGCCTCAAGCCTAGACCGGCGAGCATGACGGACAGGCGTTGGCGAACGGTCCAGGTCACGTGAAGGTCGTGCCAGATGCTGTTGAAAGCGGCGGCGGCGGTCCGATACGCCAGGGCGACGGCTTCAAACGGGACGTCGTGATGGCGGTGAAGGGCGTCGTAGACGACGCGCGGACGGGCTTCGGATTTCGGCGGCAGGCCCTGGGCCGCCCGCTTCGGCTCGTCCGAGTCGTCAATCACCAACGTGTCCCACAGATAGACACGAGGCACCGGCGTACTATACGAATCGTATCGCTAAGTCGGTCGGGGCCGGCGACGCGTCCGGCCCAACGGGTGGAGCATGATATTTGCTCGGCGAGGCAAGTCAATGCGGTCGGGCCGGAACGAGGAGAGCAAGAAAGAGGTGATCGGCGGCACGTGGGATCAGAACGCGTAGGGCAGGTCGTTGCCCCGACTGGTCGGGGTGTTGACCTGCCGGCATCTCCGGACAAAGGCCAAGGCAGGTGAGCGTTCCGATTGGAATCGCAACAACCACCTACCCCACGCCCGATCGGGTTCCCGGCAGCGAAGTCACGCCCCAGCCAATGCCGCGAGAGCCCCTCTCGTACCGGTACTGATGCTGTCGCGGACAACGCCGCAGCGTGGCCAGTCGGGTCGATGTAAGACGCTCCTTATCCGACCCCGGGGCGGCGGCCTGGGTCTCCGGCTTCAACTCCTCATCAATCTGGTTCGCAACGCCGTCGATGCCGCCCTGGAAACCGGCGGCGAGGTGCGCGTTGGGTGGGATAGCGTGGACGGCCCCTCGCCCTGGCTCGAGGTCCGGGTCGAGGACGAAGGCCCTGGCCTGTCCAGCACCGACAACCTCTTCGTCCCCTTCTTCACGACCAAGCCCGCCGGCGCCGGCATCGGCCTGGCCCTCAGCCGACAAATCGCCGAAGCTCACGGCGGCCGGCTCACACTCGAGAACCGCCACGACACGCCCGGCTGCCGCGCGTGCCTGCGCTTGCCCGGCGGCGAATGACGGTCATGTCCTGAACTTGCTGGAGGACAAGAAGCAGCCTTACGCAACCGCGCGGCTCAATGCCTGGGCGGACCTAGAGGACGACCGTCCGCAGCATCCGCGGCGTGTGCTGGCCAACAACGTTGGCTGTTTCCGCGCACCGAAACCACACGAATTATTGCACGTATCGCCGCAAACGCCGGCCAATCGGCTCGGGCGCATCGAAAGCGGGCGTGGAGCAGTTCAACAAACGGGTCAAGGGCACGTGCCAGTTCTGGTCGCAGACCGGCGTGGAAGCGATCCTGGCCCCGCGCGGCCTGCCGGCGCCAAGGAGTCCTGATGCGCATCGCGCTGCGTGCTTCTCTTCTCACGCGAGTGGCGCTTGTCGCGGAGAACCTGGCGCTCCGTCAACAACGCGCGCGTGCCGGCCCGGACGGCTCTTTCGTGTCGGGGCCGGTTGACAGAGGTCGGAACCGCGGCTATACTTGTAATGCACAACGATTGCGGAGAACAAGTGTGTCCCCTTCGCTGGAACCGCAAGCGGAACGCCTCTATCAGCTCTTCGCAGAGCTTGTTCGGCGGTATCAGTTCCGGGACCGCGACCGGATCTGCTGCCACGGCCTTTCCGTTTCCCAGTGCTACACGCTCGATGCGCTCGACCGGCTGGGCCCGCGGACCATGGGAGAGCTGGCAGGCCACCTGTGCCTCGAGATCAGCACGATGACGAGAGTCGTTGACCATCTCGTCGCCAACAAGCTGGCTGCGCGTGTCGCCGACGCCAATGACCGTCGCGTCTGTCGCGTCCGGATCACCGGGAAAGGTCGAGCCCTCGTTTCGAAGGTCCACGACGGACTGATCGCAGAGTATGAGCAGGTGTTGCGAGCGGTTCCGCCTGAGAGCCGCGAAGCGGTTATCCAGGCCGTCTCGCAGTTGCTCTCGGCATTCGAAGAGCGGCAGCGGTGCTCATCCGCCGACGCGAAAGGTGGGCGACGGAGGGCGCGTAGGACCGGCTAGCGCACACGGCCCGATAGCGTGTCGCAGCCCAACGTGGAAGGAGAAAGGTCCAATGGGTGTGCAAACAAGCGAATCGCGCAGCAGAACGGAGGCGGGAGAGATCACCGTACGGCGACCGTTCTCCAAGGATCTTCCCGCCATGCTCGAAATATCGAACTGGGCCACGTGTCATACGACGGCCAGCTTCAGGATCGAGCCGGAAACGCTTGACCATTGGACCGATCTCTGGAACGGCAAACCTGACACCCACCCGTGGTTCGTCGCGGAGCGGGGCGGTGCTGTCGTGGGGTTTGCCATGGCGTCCCCCTTCAAGAACCGCTGCGGGTTCGCGCGCACGGCAGAGGTCACGGTCTACGTTCACCCCGATCACGTTGGAACTGGGATTGGCTCTGCGCTCTATCAGAAGCTGATCCCCACGCTGACCGCACAGGGCTTTCAATCGCTGGTGGCCGTAATCACCGTACCCAACGCGGGAAGCGAACGGTTGCACCAACAATTCGGATTCCGAAAAGTCGGCGTTCTGTCACGCGTCGGGTGGAAATTCGGGCGGTGGCACGACGTTGCGTACTGGCAACTGCTGCTTTGGAGTGATGAGGCCGCGCCCGCCCCTCTCAAGAGCGTATCTGAGGCGAAATCACTGACCAAAATGAGTTGAGTGTCAGGTGACTCAAAGAAGACTGTGTACCGGCGAGCTATTACAGGAGAAGATCCGATGCACCTGCGACGAGGTTCAATGACGACGGCTGTTTTCTTCCTGATGACGTGGGCAACGTGCCTCACGGCACTCGAGCCCGCGCTAGGGCAGTGCGGAGGCGGAGGCGGCGCCGTTCCCGCCAAGCCCGACGGCAAGCCGGCTCCGGGTTGCGGCGGGGCGGCGCTCGCGGCTCCCGCCCAGACAGCGTCGGCGACACGAAAGCCGATCGCTGGCACCGATGTCGCCCAAGTCGATCTGGCCAGATGTTTTGATAGTCTCGGTCCAGACGCCACCCTGTGGTATCAGCACGTTCAGACATTGGCGAGCCCCGCATTCGAAGGCCGCGCACCCGGCACGCGGGGCATTGAGTTGGCGGCTGACTACATCGAATTCTACTTGCGCGCGTACGGACTCCAGCCGGCGTTCCCGGGGCCCAGCAGGCAAGGCGCGGTGAGTGTCTCGGAGAGCTACCGGCAGCCGTTGACCGTCGATGGAGCGCTACCCGACGGCTATGAGACGCTGGGCACGTTGGCAATCAACGGCGACAGGCTGGTTGTGGGCGAGGACTATGTCATCACTGCGAATGCCCGCAAAGGCATTGCCAGGGGCGCCGTCAGTTTCGTGGGATACGGCCTCGAGCAAGGCGAGGACGGGTATTCCAGCTTCGATGATGGCACGGACCTCCGCGGCCGCGTGGCCTTGCTGCTTCGCCTTGAGCCGCTGGATGAAGCCGGCGATTTCCTTTGGGATGCTCAATCCGGGCAGTACTCTTCACTCGTGGCCAAGCTCAATGCGGTCGCGAGCCGTGGAGCGGCGGGCGTCCTGATCGCCAACCCTCCGGGAGCCAAGGCGCCGGTTCAGACTCTGGATCCGTTGCCGGCAATCGCTGGGGGCTGCACGAGTCTCCCGGCGATCCCGACCGCGATGATCACGCCAGAGGTTGCGGACCGCTTGCTCAAGCTCGCCGGTCCGAAATCGCGCGATCTCCTGACTTGGCGGCGCCTTGCGGATCAGGGAAAAGTCCGCACCGTCGATCTCGACCCAGACGTCGTTGTTTCCCTTGAGACAGACATTGAACCCCAACAAGTAACGACCGAGAACGTGGCAGGAGTTCTGCCGGGAAGGGGAGAAAGGAAGAATGAATGGATCGTGATCGGTGGACATTACGACCACGTGGGAGCCGGCTACGGAGGGACGAATCCACACGGTGACACCGCGATGCTGTTAGGCGCTGACGACAATGCGTCCGGCACAGCGGCCGTCCTGATTCTCGCAAAGCGCCTGGCTGCGGCATACCGAGCAGCTCCGGATGATGCGGACCTTCGCTCTATTCTCTTTGTCGCGTTCACGGCGGAAGAGCGCGGGCTGGTCGGGTCGCGGCACTTTGTGCAGAACTCCCCGGTTCGGCTTAGCAGGATTCATGCCATGCTGAATCTCGACATGGTTGGTCGCCTGCGGCAGGACATGTTGTGGTTGTCGGGCTTCGGGACGGCAGACGAGTACTCCGACTTGCTCGGTGCGACGCTCGCTGAGAGCGGCCTGAAAGTCACCACGGAACCGGGCAGTGATGGATCGGACCAGGTGAGTTTCCTGGAAGCCGGCATTCCCGCACTGCACGTCATGACCGGTGGGCACGACGAAATCCACTCGCCGGCGGACTTGGCCAGCACGCTCAATCCGGCCGGAGCCGCGAAGGTGATCGACCTGTCGGAGAAGATCGCGATGCAGTTGGCCCGGCAGCCGGAACCGTTGACGTACGTTGAACAGTCAACGGCGGCCGCATCCGGTTGCGCCTCAAGACCTCCCGTTGAACTTGGTGAGCAATCATCGGCTTCAACCGGCGGTTGCGGTTCGTCCCTGCCGAGGCCGGATCAAGGACAAGGACGGAGGGGTGCGAGCTCGGCTTGTTGCGGAAAGTAGCCAGGGACCTCCACGAGGCGCGCGCGACGCCTTCCGTTCGCGCGGGACGCCCGCGAGATTGACGGGCGAAGAGCGCAGTCCGGCGCCAGTCCGTGGGTAGCGCCATGACCGGAGACGATCAGCGACGCAAGGCTGCGGCTTTCCTTGCCCTGCACAATTCGCCTCCGATACTCGTGCTCCCGAATGCATGGGACGTGGTTAGCGCGCGCCTCTTTCAGATTGAGGGTTTCAAGGCGATCGGAACGACCAGTGCGGGCATCGCCGCGACGCTGGGTTACCCTGACGGGCAGCGCATGAGTCTCACGAACAACCTCGCCGTCGTACGGCGCATCGCCGAACGGATTGACTTACCGATCAGCGCCGACATCGAGGCCGGATACGCGACATCGATCGACGGCGTCGTACAGGCTGCACGTGCGGCTCTTGAGGCCGGCGCGGTCGGCATCAACCTGGAGGACGGCACCGGCTTCGATCGTGTCGTGCAGTGGCGCAAGTATTACAAGACGGCCGAGTGCCTCGAGGAGCAGGTCATCGACGGGAAAACTTGCTACCAGATCGTCATGACGCCGAACAACGGTGAGCCCGAGACTCGCTACTACGACAAGCAGTCCGGTCTGCTCGTGAAGGCCAAGAAGACGCGCCTGTCCTCCAACATGTCGCCGCTGAGTGCCGAGCTCAGTTTCAGCGATTACAGGAAGGTGGACGGCCTCCTGATCGCGCACAAGGTCAAGCACGAGTCCAACATGTGCGGAAGCAAGCGCGAGATGCTCTTCGTCACCGAGCGCGTCAGCCACAACGTGAAGCTGCCGCCGGACCGGTTTGATCCGCCCGAGGAGATCCGCGCGCTCGCCAAGAAGAG
>JBHHZX010000177.1:0-8412 GCA_046758265.1 Phycisphaerae bacterium | reverse complement strand
CACCCGGCGCCTGGCGTCCCGCCGGCGGAGTGTCGCGCCCGGGCTCTGTGCCACCCGCGAAAACGTCGCCACGACCGTCCCATCGGGCGTCCTATCCGAGCCGGGGGCGTGAGCGAAGGAGTAGCGTGGGCACTGCCCACCGTGACTGGGATCCTTGGATCCTTGAACCCTGCGGCCGGGACAGAGCGCGGCCGCTAGGCGGGGAACGGCCGGGACAGAGCCCGGGCGCTACACGTCGGCCGGCACGGAGACCGGCCGCTACACGTCGGCCGGCACGGAGACCGGCCGCTACACTTGCCTGGCCCCTCGGCGCCTTGAATCCCTGGGTCCTCGGATGCATGAGTCCTCAGGCTCAATGCGCAGCGTGCTAGCCCTTGAGCTTCCGTACCTCGCCGGTCAGCCGCGGGACGACCTTGAAGAGGTTGTCCACGATGCCGTAGTCGGCGACGTTGAAGATCGGGGCCTCGGGGTCGGTGTTGATGGCCACGATGGTCTTGCTGCCGCGCATCCCCGCCAGATGCTGGATCGCGCCGCTGATGCCGCAGGCAATGTACAACTTCGGCGTGACGGTCTTGCCGGTCAGGCCCACCTGGCGGCTGTGCGGCTGATAGCCGGCGTCGCACGCCGCTCGCGAAGCGCCCACCGCGGCGTCCAGCTCTTTGGCCAGGTCGAAGAGCATCTTGAAGTTATCCCCGTTTTTGAGCGCGCGTCCGCCGGACACGATGATGTCGGCCTCGGCGACGTCTTTGACGTTGCCGCCGGCCTTGACGATTTCCTTGACGTCGACGCGGTCGTCGCCGTCGAGCGGCGTGTAGTCAAGGGTCTGGCGCGGCGCCCCACCGCCGCCGCTCGGCGTCGCGAACGTGTTCGGACGGACCGAGGCGATCGCGAGCCTATCCTTCGGGAACGTGACGTGGCAGGTCGCCTTGCCGTTATAGATCGGGCGGACGACGTCGAGCGCGCCGTCGGCGGTCAGGCTGAGCTCGATGACGTCGGTCGCCAGGGCCGCCTGGGTGCGCAACGCGACGCGCGGGGCCAGGTCGCGGCCCATGAACGTAGCGGGCAGCAGCACGATCCGCGGGTCGGCCTGCCGGATCAGCGCCGTCAGCGCCGTACGGTAGCGCAGGGCCGAGTACGTCCTCAGTGCCGGGTCGCTGACGGTGAGGACCTGGTCAACACCGGTCTGATCGACGGCGTTGAGGGTGCGGCTGACGGCATCGCCGATGACGCCGGCGCTGACCTTGCCGCCGGTCTTTTCGGCGAGCGTTTTGGCGGGGGTGGCGCATTGCAGCGCGCCCGGATGAACCTTGTCGTCTCGTTGTTCCACAAAGATGAGTATGTCGCTGGTCATGGTTCCCTTCACCGTCTAGATGGCCTTGGCCTCCTCGCGGAGCAATCTCACCAGTTCCTTCACGGTTTTCTCCGTCTCGCCCTTGAGGATCTTGCCCGGGGGGCGTTCGGGCGGCGGTGCAAGCTGGTGCATTCGTGTGCCGCCGACGCCGGCCGTTAGCTCCGCGAAATCCGGGATGTCGGCGGCGCTCATGGCCTTCACCGGCTTCTTTTTGGCCTTCATGAGGTTGGGCAGGGAGGGATAGCGCATCTCGCAGAGGCCCTTTTCGGCGGTGATCAACGCGGGGAGCTGGACATCCACGCGTTCTTCGGCCCCCTCGATCCGCCGGTGGGCGATGAAGGACTTGCCGTCGTCGGCCATTTCGAACCTGGTGACCGCGCCGAGGTGGGGCCAATCGAGCGCCTCTGCCAGGGCCGGGCCGAGTTGGCCGCTGTCGAGGTCGATCTCCTGCTTGCCGCGGAGGACCAGGTCATACCCACCATCCCTGATGACCGCGGCGAGGACGGCCGCCGCCTGCAATTCGTCGAGTCTGTCGAAGGCTTGGTCTTGCAGGTGGATGCCGTCGTCCGCACCGACCGCGAGGGCGGTCCGCATCGCCTCCGCCGCTTGGGCCGGGCCCACGATCATGGCGGTGACGGACTCCACGTCGGAACGTTTTTCCTTGAGGCGCACGCCCTGCTCGATGGCGAACTCGTCGAACGGGTCGACCACCATTTTCACGCCGGCCCGCTCGATATCTTCGCCGTCGGCTCGGATTTTGATGTTGGTGGTTGAATCGGGAACCTGTTTGATCACGACCAGTATCTTCATTGAATCCGACACTCCTTGGTCAACCTGGGCGGGACTTAGCCGGCAAGAGGAAGCCGCGATAATAGCGTGCTCCGCGCCGTGGGGAAAGACCGGGAGTTGACGACTCGTACCCAGCGGAGTTTAACTAGCGCTTCTGTCGCGGAATTGTCGGGCGGGGCGTGGACGTCCGATCGGTTCTTCGAAGACAGACCGTGGACAACCATGCGGATTCGTGAGCTATTATCCTGCGGACAACCGTGCATCTCTTTCGAGTTCTTCCCGCCGAAAGATGAGAACGGTCTCAAGCAGCTCCGGCAAGCCTTGGCGTCGTTGGGGGAACTGCATCCTTCCTTCGTCTCGGTCACCTATGGCGCCGGCGGTAGCGCCCGCCGGCAAACGCTCGACCTGGTCACCCACATGCGCGCCGACTTCGGCGTGCAGGCGATGGCGCACCTGACGTGCCTGGGGGCCTCGCGCGAGGAAATCAATGGGATACTGCAACGTCTCGAAAAAGCCGGCCTCGAGAACGTCCTGGCGCTGCGCGGCGATCCGCCGGCCGGGTCGCTTCGTTTTGAGCCCCACCCGGACGGATTTGCGCACGCCAACGAGCTGGTCGCGCACATCCGCCAGCACTTCAATTTCTGTCTGGGCGGCGCGTGCTACCCGGAAAAGCATATCGAGGCGCCCAGCCCAGAACTGGACCTGTTCAACCTGAAGCGGAAGGTCGAGGCCGGCTGCGAGTTCCTCATCACGCAGCTTTTCTTTGATAACCAGAAATACTTCGATTTCGTGGCACGCGTGCGGGCGATGGGTGTCGGCGTGCCGATCATCCCGGGCATCATGCCGATCACCAACGTGGCCCAGATCGAGCGCTTTACCAAGATGTGCGGCGCGACGATTCCGAATTCGCTGCTGAGCGAGCTGCAACTGCTGCGCGACGACGCGCACGCCGTCCTTTCGCTCGGCGTCGCGCACGCCACGGCACAATGCCTGGAGCTGCTTCAGCGTGGGGCGCCGGGGATTCACTTTTATACGCTCAACAAGTCCCCGGCGACGCGCACGATCCTGAAGGCGATGCAGGCCGTGTACCCGCCCGCCCGGGCGCCCGCAGGTTGGTGGGGCTAGCGGGTGGTGCGCGGGCGGCCTGTGAGGTAGGGTGGTCGGCGATATCAAGCGGTCTGGAAGCCGAAACACGAGTGACACCAACGTGTACGCGCTCCGGGACACATTGCGGACCTGCGTGTCTGATAAAGGCTTGCCGTGCGACGTGGGTTTCAGCGGCGGCGGTGCGGGTTCCGGCTGGCAACCGCGTCCACGGGGCGGGTATGTGAATCTGGTTCAGGGAGGCCTGAGAGGCTTGAATTCGTACTCAACTCATACTATATTCTGGGAAGACAGATGCTGACGCTAACGAAGAAGACCGAGTACGCGCTGATTGCGACGTGCCATCTGGCCCGTGTTGGTCAGCGGGTGGTAAGTGCGCGCGACATGGCCCATTTGTACGGCGTGCGTCTGCCCCTGCTGATGAACGTCCTCAAGACGCTCAACCAGCAGGGCATATTGCGATCCGTGCGCGGCGCGCGGGGCGGCTACACCCTGGCGATCGGGCCGAAAAGCATCACCCTTTCACGACTGGTCGAGGCGGTAGAGGGACCGCCGCGGTTGGTGAAATGCGCACTGCCGCAGCCGGATGATCCACCGTGCGAGTTGGAGAAGACCTGTCCGGTCGGTCCCCCGATGGGGCGCGTGCACCGCCTATTCAGAGAATTCCTCAAGAGCGTGGCGGTCGCCGACGTGGCTTTTGACGAGACATACCGCGGAAAGAAGCCGAAGGATTGGAAGAAGAAGGTGGTAGCGCGATGACGCGCAGGGTCTACCTCGACAACAACGCAACCACCCCGGTTGATCCGCTGGTGCTCGCGGCGATGATGCCGTACTTCACGGAGAAATTCGGGAACGCGGCGTCGCGGAATCACAGCTTCGGCTGGGAGGCGGAAGAGGCTGTCAAGAAGGCGCGCGAGCAGATCGCGGCGGTGATCGCAGCCGACGCAAGGGGAATCGTTTTCACCAGCGGCGCGACAGAGGGAAACAACACCGTTATCAAGGGCGTGCCGGAGATGTATGCCGACCGCGGCAGGCACATCATAACGCAGGTGACCGAGCACAAGGCGGTGATCGATCCGTGCAATTACCTGGCGCAGCGAGGTTATCGCGTGACCTTTCTGGGGGTGGATAAGTTCGGGCGGATCGATCTGGAGGAATTGAAAGACGCCATCTGCGATGACACGATTCTCGTGTCGATCATGCACGGCAATAATGAGATCGGCACGCTGCAACCGATCGGCGAGATTGGCAGGATCTGCAAAGCGCGGGAAGTTTTCTTCCACACGGATGCCTGCCAGACCTTCGGGAAGGTGCCGATCGACGTGCAGGCCATGGAGATCGATCTGCTGACGCTCAGCGGGCACAAGATTTACGGGCCGAAAGGTGTGGGGGCGATCTACTATCGCCGAAAGCGCCCACGCGTCCGATGGGCGCCGCTGCTGCACGGCGGCGGGCACGAGGAGAACCGCCGCTCCGGTACGCTCAACGTGCCGGGAATTGTCGGCTTAGGCAAGGCGGCTGAGCTGTGTCAGCAACAGATCGAGAGCGAGTCGGCGCGTCTGGTCGCGCTGCGCGACCGTCTGCGCGATCGCATTGTGTCGCAGCTTGACCAGGTGTTCCTCAACGGCCATCCCAGCGAGCGTACGCCGACCAATCTCAACCTCTCGTTCGCCTATGTTGAGGGGGAGAGTCTGATGATGAGCTTTAAGGACGTGGCGGTTTCGAGCGGGTCGGCGTGCACGAGCGCGTCGCTGGAGCCGAGCTACGTCTTGCGGGCGCTGGGCGTGGGGGAGGACCTGGCGCACAGCAGCATTCGGTTTTCGGTGGGGCGCTTCAACACCGAGGCAGAGATTGACTACGCGGCCGGGAGGGTGGTGGCGGCGGTGAAGAAGCTGCGCGAGATGAGTCCGCTTTACGAAATGGCGCAGCAAGGCCTGGACCCCAGCAAAGTCGCGTGGGCCAAGAATTGACGGCGGCTTTGGGAGCATCCTTTCATGGCGTACAGCCAGAAGGTCATCGAGCACTTCGAAAACCCGCGGAACGTCGGGTCGCTGGATCGCGACAACCCGAACGTCGGCACCGGGATCGTCGGTGCGCCCGAGTGCGGCGATGTGATGAAGCTACAGATCCAGGTCGATCAGCAGGGCAATATCGTCGATGCCAAGTTCAAGACCTTCGGCTGCGGCTCGGCGATCGCGTCCAGCTCGCTGGCGACCGAATGGCTGAAGGGCCGCAAGCTGGACGAGGCCCTGGAGATCAGGAATACCGACATCGTGCGGGAACTGGCCCTGCCGCCGGTGAAGATTCACTGCAGCGTGCTGGCCGAGGATGCGATTCGGGCCGCAGTCGCCGATCTCAAGGATAAAATCAGTAAGAGGGCCCCGGTGGCGGAGGCCGCCGAGGCCAAGTCGGCGTAAGAACTCGTTCATTGAGTCCGAAGGGAAGATATGAGTACGACACCGCAGAGCAAGAGCGAGCAAGCTGATACGGAGGCCGTAGCGAAGTCGGGCGTCCGGGCGCGCGCCAAAGTGCCGGAGGAAGGCACGGGCGTGGTGCTGACCGAGAAAGCCGCCGATCAGATCAAGGCGATTCTGGCGAAGGATAACTACGCCGAGACGGCGTATTTGTTTGTCGGCGTGAAAGGCGGCGGGTGCAGCGGGTTGCAGTACGTCCTGGATTTGCGCGACGAGGCTCAGGTGCCGCTCAACGACGCTGACGAGGTCTTTCTGTCGCACGACATCCCGGTCGTCTGCGACCTGAAGAGCTTCGTCGTCGGGAACCTGAGCGGCACGACGATCGACTACCAGGAAGGTCTGATGGGAGCCGGCTTCACGTTCAACAATCCGAATGCGAAGCAGACGTGCGGTTGCGGCGCCAGCTACTCGGCGTAGACTGACTATCGCGCAGCAGCACGCGGCCCGTGCGGGCGCCTCGGCCGGCTGGTCGCCGAGAGCCGCGCGGGCCGCCTTGTTGAACGAGGGGCGTGGCATGGCCAGGGAACAAGAAACGGCGCGCCGGACGGTTCCGATCAAGTGCGTGGCATGTGAGCGACCGTTGGACAGCCCGCTGTTCTGCAACAGTTGCCGGCGACTGTATCCGGCGGACGGGCTGAGCTTCTTCGAGCTGCTGGGGCTGCACCCGGGTTACGACGTGGTGGTGACGGAGGTTCGCCGCAGGTACTTCGAGCTGCTGCGGGAGATCCATCCGGATCGGATGGGCGCCGGGAACGCGGAAGTGCAGCGGCTCAGCATGCGCGTCAGCGCCCAGATCAACCAGGCCTTCCAGGTGCTGCTCGATCCGGTTCTGCGGGCGGAGTATCTGCTCGAGCTGGTCGGTGGCAAGTCGGCGGCGGACGACAAGCAGGTTCCGCAGGAAGTGCTGGTGGATTCACTGACACTGCGGGAAGAAATCGACGAAGCGAAGACGGCGAACGATCAAGCGGCGCTCGACGGCTTACGCCAGCAGGTGCAGGGCCGGTTCAAGACTACGCTGGAAGAAGTCGCGTCGTTGGCGCGGCGGCTGCCCGGCAGCGCGGAAACGCGCCAGCGGCTACGTGGCAAACTGAACGCGATCCGCTATTACCGAAGAATACTCGAGCAACTCTAGCGGCAGGCCGTAGGGCAAGACCAGGCGTCGAGGCCCGCCGTCGCGGGCCGGATCGCTATGGACAAGAAGGAAGTCATCCTGGGGATCGACCTCGGCACGACCTTCTCGCTGGTCGCGTATGTCGACGAGCACGGGCCGCACCTGCTGCGCGACGAAAACGGCGAGGGCCGCTTACCGTCCGTGATTGGCATCGTGCCAGGCGCTGGCACTGGCAGGCCGACGGTGACGGTGGGCTGGGACGCCCGCAACCATGCTGTCGAGAACCCTCGCACAACGGTCTATTCGATCAAGCGGCTGATCGGGAAGGGGCTCGCGGATATTCGCAAGGAACTGCGGTTTCTGGCCTACTCCGTCATAGCGGGCCCGCGCGATACAGTGCAGGTTGAGATCGAGGACCGGCGCTACAGCCCCGAGGAGATTTCTTCGCTCGTGCTGCGGGCGCTGCGCGAGCGGGCAGAGAAACACCTGGGCCGGCCCGCGCGGAAGGCGGTGATCACGGTGCCGGCGTATTTCGACGACGCCCAGCGCCAGGCGACGCGCGACGCGGGGCAGGCCGCCGGGCTGGAAGTCGTGCGGATCATCAACGAGCCGACGGCCGCGGCGCTGGCCTACGGGATCGGCATACGGGCCGCGCTGGTCGAAGAGTCGCCGTGTGCGCCCCAGCAGAGTGAGAAAGGTCGCACGCCTTTGCCGATGGCGAGGTGTTCGGATCAACCGGTCGGAGAGAAGGCGAGGAGCTCCGCCGCTCAGACCGTCGCCGTGTACGACCTCGGCGGAGGCACCTTCGACATTTCAATCCTGCGGATCGAAAAGGGCGTGTTTCAGGTACTCAGCACCGCGGGGGACACGGGGCTTGGCGGGGACGATTTCGACCGCGCGATCATGGCACTGGTCCAGCGAGAGATCGAGGAGCGGTGCGGGTTCTCGATCGATTCGCCGACCACGCGACAGGCCCTGCGCGGCTTCGCCGAGGCGGTCAAGATTCGGCTAAGTGAGACAGAGCAGGCGGCGATCGAACTGGACCTGGGCGAAGGGCGGGTCTACCAGCGTACGATCAGGCGCGCGGAATTCGAGTCGCTGATCAGCGAACTGGTCGGTCGGACGATCGCACTGTGCCGGAGCGCGACGAGCGATGCCGGCCTCAGGCCCGAGCAGATCGAGCAGGTGATCCTCGTCGGTGGGTCGACCCGCATGCCGCTTGTTCGGCGGCGGGTGGCGGAGACCTTCGGGCGCACGCCGTACACGGCGTTGAATCCCGACGAGGTGGTGGCAATCGGGGCGGCCATGCAAGCATCGGTACTGCGTGGCGACCCGCTCGACATGCTGCTGCTCGACGTGACGCCCCTGTCGCTCGGCATTGAGACGATGGGCGGGGCGGTGGGGAAGCTGATCATGCGGAACACGACGATTCCATGCCGGGCGACAGAGAACTTCACGACGTTCGTGGACGGGCAGGCCGCCATCAAGCTGAACGTCTTGCAGGGCGAGCGGGAACTGGCCAAGGACTGCCGCAGCCTGGGCGAGTTCGAGCTGCGTGGGCTGCCCGCGATGCCGGCGGGAAT
>JBHHZX010000176.1:0-8434 GCA_046758265.1 Phycisphaerae bacterium | reverse complement strand
TGAGACGCAGAAAGAAGTACGCCACACCAATGTTGTGGAGCACGGCCAGCCGCGAGCCGTCGTGCCAGCCGTACCAGCTCCACTGTGGATACCACCACAGGGGAGAGAGCAGGGCGGCCAGACCAAGCCACGCCAGCGCGATCGTCAGACGCGGCCCGATGCGTCCGTCGCGCAGCAGCCTACCCAGCATGATGATCCAACTACTCGCGAACAGACAGCCTGCCAGCAACACCAGCGTTGCCACGGGCCCAGTGGTGGCGAGAAGCCAGATCAGCGATGTCAGAATAAGCGCAACGCGCCGTCGCGTTCGCGCAATCAGACGCAGCAGCGGAACGAGGGGGATAAGAGCGATCAGCCCGAAAGGACCCGCCAGGATTTCCCAACCGGTCAGCAGTTGGCCCGCCGGCGCAGTGATCGGGTTAAACAGCGGCAGGGGTTTCGGAAAGCTGATCAAGGCAGAGTGGTCACCGTGGAGCGGCCGGGCAGCATCAGACGATACAGGAACGCCACGTCATTGTTGTGCATTCGGATGCAGCCGAGCGATACCGCTGTGCCGATCGATTCCGGCTCAATCGTGCCGTGAATGCCGAAGCCTTCCCGGCCGGCTGCGCCATCCTGGACGCCTTCCAGGCCGATCCAATGCTCGCCGAGCGGATTGGTCGGGTCCTCCGGTGGGATAATGCGCTTGATTTCCGCGGAGGCGGGCGGGTAATAGGTCGGGTTGGAAAGTCGCTCCTTGACGACCCATTTTCCTTCCGGCGTGTTCTCGTCCGTTCCCAACCCGACCGGGAAGCGCCGCACGAACAGATCCTGCAAGTAAACATCCAACTGAAACTTCGACTTGTGAATCTTCACGCGAAAGGGCCCGCGTGGGACCTTGATCTTCTGCCCCGCGCGGATGCGCGTCGCATCCTCGATCCCGTTGATCAGCATGATGACTTCATGCGGCACGTCGAACTGCTTGCCGATGTTGATCAGCACGTCACCCGCTTGAATCGTGTAAGTAGTGGTCAACGGGTCGTCCGGGCGTCGCGCTCTCGAGAAAATCGTGGCGTCCGCAATCTTTTCGAGATGCCGGCGCAGCTCGGCCCGTTCGGCGGGGTTGCCACTGATGGCGAGCATGCGGTTCAGCTCCTGCCGCGCCGCGAGCACCTGCCCGGCCCGATAACGGCGCAACGAGGCGTCAATCCGCGGATTGCGGGATAATCTTTCAGACGCGTCCTCTGTCCCAACAGGCGTCGGATCGTCTTTGCCTCCGGAGACTTGCGCCGGCCCGGTCCTGTCCCTCGAGCCTTCGGTCTTCTCTCCGTGGGCAGCGCCGGAACCCGGCGCTGCTGCGAGTGCCCGGCCCGGCCCAACCGGTGTCAAGACTTCATCGGCCGCTACATCTGTCGGCGTGCCCGCGGCAATCACCGCCTCAGGCACAGCGGCGCCGGAACGTTTACGCGTCTCCGCGGGCAACGGTTCGTCGGTTGCGCCGTTCGCTGGCGCGACCGACTCCGCGTCGCCGCGCTGCCAGAGCCACCAGCTACCGCCGGCGGCGACGACCAGAATCACCAGTGGAACAACAACTCTCGAGCGTCGTTTTCGTCGTCGCACGTCGTGTCCTCCCTGACGCGACTCTTTCGATCCAACCTGCTTGTGCAGGGACCGGTGCCCAGGCCCGCACCAAACGCCCCTGGTCGCGGCACCTGCATCGGTTCGCCATCGCTGCCCCGCACAGGGTTGCCGGGCAGACCGGGAAGATACACCGTCCGTAGCGCAACTCCAAGTGTAATTCCGCCGAACCGGCCCGCGATTTACCGGATCAGCGTGGCTCCCCGCGCGGGCCGCGGCTACCATACAAAGCGCCGGCTAGCAATGGACATCACGCACGGATGCGGAAACACGCCTTGAACTCTGAAAGCGCAGACGCGCAAGGGGCACACGCAACGCGGCGTGCCCCGCCCGGAACGGCTCGCCGGAAGGTCCCCGAACACCGCTGCACACCCGGCTTCGAGACTTCGCTGGAAGCCTTTCACGTGTACCAGAACGTGGAATGCGGCCTCGCGGCCAACACCATCCAGGCTTATCACCGCGATTTGCGACGCTTCGGCGACTTCCTGCGTCGCCAGTCGATCGACGCCTGGACCTCCATCACCCCGTCAGTGCTCCAGCGTTATCTCATCGAGTTGACCGACGCCGGCTACCGTGAATCCACCCTCGCCCGCCACGTCGCCGCGATCCGCATGTGGCTGCGGTGGCTGCACGAGACCAAACAGATCTCCGGGAATCCGACGGCGCTGCTTGAACCACCCAAACGCTGGATCCGACTACCACAAACGCTGAACCTCGGATGCACTGCCGCACTGGTCACCTCGCCCGCGCTTGACCAACCGCTCGGCCTGCGCGACCGCGCCATCCTCGAGCTGTTTTACGCTTGCGGCTTGCGCGCCAGTGAGCTCTGCGGACTGCGGCAGCGAGACGTCAACTTCAGCGTCGGCTACGTGCGTTGCATGGGCAAGGGCCGGCGCGAACGGGTCGTTCCGATCGGTCGGAAGGCGCGCGACGCGATCGAAGCCTACCTCGAACATCTCCACCCGAAGCTGCTGCAGCGTGCGCTCGAATCCGGTCGCGTTCCAAGCCCGCTGACCCGCAATACGCGCGCGACGCTCCCCCTTTTCCTCAGTCGCAACGGCGGCGCGATCGAGCGTACGGCAGTCTGGCGCGTCGTCCGGCGCGAGGCGCGACGTTGCGGCATCAAGGGCAAGGCCAGTCCGCACACGTTGCGGCACAGCTTTGCGACGCACCTGCTTGAGGGTGGGGCCGACCTGCGGGTCGTGCAGGAGCTGCTCGGTCATGTAAGCGTCAACACCACCGAGATTTACACGCACGTGCAGACCGGCCGGCTCCGCGAAATCCACGCTCGCTGCCATCCGCACGGCAAGGAGCGTAGACCCCGCGAACACGAGTAGGCCGCGTCGAACGAGCCGTGGCTGGCCGGACGCTCCCCCTACGGGTACGATGCGTTTGTCACCCTCTGGGGCGTAACCGGCGCCGCGCTGGCGTGTAGAAGACTACCTGGGCGGTGCCAACACCACCGGATCGATGGAGACCTTCGAGATGCGCACGATGTATCGTCCGTTTGCTTGGCGACGTCTCGCCCTGCTGGCTGCGGGCGCGACATTCTTCCTCAGTGGGTGCGACCCGCAGATCCGCGCCACCGTTGAAAACGGCATCATTACGGCGTCTACCAGCCTGTTAGGCGCGCTTCTGCAAGCGTTCATCCAGCTCGGGCAGGAAGCCAACGACCAGACGGCCCGCCTGCTGAGCGACTTCGGGCCCATTTTCGCCTGATCCGGCTGCCGAGATTGGACCGGCGCGCGCCGGAAACGCCCGGTGAGCGCCGTGGCGTTCGCTTGCCGGCCCGAACGAAACGAACAATCCAGCCACGCCATACAGACAGGGCCGGATTCCCCGCCCGCTCGCTCATCGTGGCCTCACTCGTAATGACAGACGAGCCCACGTGGCGGACCTAGAGATCGTCCCTCTCGTCCAGACCCGACCCGCGATCACCCTTCCGCCGATACGTTACCCGCACACGCATGTTCCACGCCAAGCCCAGCAGCGAAAAGCCGGCGAAGATCAGCACGGCGGCCACGATGAAGCTTAACAGGTCCGGGAAGACGAAGATCAGTACGCCGAAGAGGATCAGCACCAGGCCGAACAGCGCGGGCGCGAGCCACAGCCCGCCCAGCTCTCCCAGGTTCCACTGATTGTGCATGTTCGCATCTCCGCCGCCGGCTGCCCGCAAGTTGTCCTTGTGTCGCGTTTTTGTTTCCCGGATGATAGCAAGCTGGGAGGTTATGGGCGAACCTCGACTCGCCGAGCGTCATGAGCACCGCACTGCTGGACATCGAGAACCTGCGTGTGCAGTACGGCCGACTGGTCGCGGTTGACGGCCTGTCGCTCGAGCTGCACGCGGGCCACTTGCTCGGCCTGATCGGTCCGAACGGTGCCGGCAAGACGACGACGCTGCGCGCTGCGGCCGGTTTGCAGCCGCTGACCACCGGCCGCGTTCGCCTGCTCGGGCACGACGTATTCACGAGCGCGACGATCGTCAATCATCATCTCGGCTTCACGCCCGACACGCCAGCGCTTTACGACACGCTCACGGCCGAGGATTACCTGCGTTTCATCGCCAAGTGCTACGATCTCTCCGGGCCGCAAGCGTCTGAACGCATCGATCACTGGCTTGAGAACCTCTGGCTGAGCGACAAGCGGGCAGCCAAGATCTCGACGCTCTCGCGCGGCATGCGGCAGCGTCTCGCCGTCGCCCGCACGCTGCTGCCCGACCCGCACGTGGTGCTGATGGACGAACCCGCCGCCGGGCTCGATCCGGCCGGCCGCGTCCAGTTCCGGCAGCTGCTTGCCAATTTGCGCGACCAGCGCAAGGCGATCCTCGTCTCTTCGCATATTCTGGCCGACCTGGCCGAATACTGCACCCACATTGCGATCATGGGGCACGGCAAGCTGCTCCAGTACGGATCTGTCGCCGAAGTCGCTGGCGCCGAAAGTCACGAACGCACCAAGTATCGCATCGTGCTCGCCGAGCGGGTCGGCGACCTTGCCACTCGGCTAGAGAGGCTCAGGCAGGACGAAAGGGTTGCACGACTCGAATTTGATGCCGACCTGATCACGCTCGAGTACGACAGCGACCGGCAAGCGGCCACGACACTGCTGCGCAAGCTGCTCGCCGCCGGGCTCCCGGTGGCCGAGTTCCACACGGTCGGCCCGGACCTGGAACAGGCGTACCTCCGCGCCGGCATTCGGCAGGTGGACTAAGTGATGTCGCTCAACCCGCTTTTCTGGCTGCACCTACGCATCGGCGGCAGCACGCGGACCAATGTCATCATCGTCGTGGCGTTTGCCGCTGTCGTGATCGGTTTCGCGTCCTTCAGCTTCTACATGGCCGGCCCGAAGAATTACCCGCAAGTTAATGCCACCTGGCTCGCAATCATGACCGTCGCCCAGGCGGTATTTCTGCTGTTGCTGGCTCCGTCGGCGGTTCGCCGCGCCGTACAGCGCGACTTCGACAGCGGCATGATCGAGTCGCACCGCCTGTCGCCCATGAGCAACCTCAAAATCATCCTGGGCTACATGACCGGGGCACCGATCCAGGCGGCGCTGCTGTACATCGTTAGCCTGGTGCTCGGCAGCTACTTTGCCGCGCAGTACGCGCTGTCGCCGGGTCTGGGCGGCGCGATTGGGCTTCGTGCAACGCTCTCCGGATGGTACTTCGCCCAAGGTTGCATGTTGGTGCTCGCGGCGATGATCGGCGCCTTCGTGTTGCTCACCGCGCTCGCGACCCGCGGCAAAGCCAACGTCATCGGACTGGCGGTGTTGATTGGCATCTTCGGCGGCTGGGTGGCGATCGCTTTCATACCCGGGCTGGCGCTGCTGGCCGGCGTGTTGAGCGGCGGTGTGCTGTTCGGTTTGCTCACCTCCGCGAAGATCGGCGGCGACCCGTTCGTTATCGTCACCGCCGCGGTGTTGCAAGTCCTTTTCTGCCTGATTCTGCTGGCCGCCGCCTGTGGCAAGCTGCGCGCTCCCGACCGGCCGCTCTTCAGCCTCCGGCTTGGCCTGATCCTGCTGCTGGTCTGGGGCTTCACGCTGGTGGCGGGCATGTATGCCGCGCCGAAATACGACTGGCTGTTCAGCGAATGGCGAGACCATGGTCATGCCCAACTGGTCTCATCAACCGTCGCTTTCATGCTCATCGCTCTCTTTCCGCTGATCGCCGGCGCCGTCGGCCTTTTCTACCGTGACCGCTCGGCGGCGTTCGGTGAACAGAAAGATAAACGCCGGCGCTCCGCCCTGAGCCTTGTGCCGCCGATGCTGGCGCTACTGACGGTGTTGTGTCTGTTCTTGATGTTCCGGGGGGTCAGCCCGCAGCAGCTCTCCTCCACGTCTTTACGTGCGTTTGAGAGCCGGTCAGCCTGGATTGCCATCGGTGCTGCCATGCTCTTCAGCTTTTGGATCGACTTCAACTGGGTTTACTTTCTGGCGGCCCGCGGCAAGCGGATCGTGATCGGCCTGCTGATCATGCTCGCGTTGCTCAAAGGTGTACCCCTCGGACTCGATGGCGTAATCAGCTTCTTTGCCCGAGAGTTGGCGGGCCTGGACTGGGTCGGCTACGGCTACCTGAGCGGCCTTTCGCCGATCGGCACGCTCATGCTCGCTCCCAAAGGGGGGACACCCATGTGGGCCGGCCTGATCTTCCAGGCCCTATTGGGCGTCGGCGCCACCCTGCTCGGCCGACGCGTTCGCCGTCGGCTGGGTCGGGAAGCGACTGGCGCGCCCGCCTCGGAACACGCCGCCGCCTTGCAAGGCCAGACGTAACTGCCCATGGGAATGAGGGATATGACGGACGAAGCAAGTATCAGACAAGAAATCTGTGAGATCGGGCGGCGGATCTACGCCCGGCAGTTTTCCGCCGGCAACGCCGGCAACATCTCGTATCGCCTCACCGACGAGGTCGTGCTGTGCACGCCGACGTTGATCTGCAACGGCTTTATGGAGCCCGAGGACCTGTGTACGGTGGATCTGGCGGGCAACCAGCTTTCCGGAAAGCGCAAACATACCAGCGAGATTCTGCTGCATCTGGGAATCTACAACGACGACCCGAAGGTAAAAGCGATCGTGCACTGCCACCCTCCACACGCGACGGCGTTTGCGGTGGCGCGCGAAGACATTCCCGCGGGCATCCTGCCGGAAGTGGAGGTGTTTCTCGGCGAAGTGCCGCGCGCGGAGTACGAGACGCCAGGGACGCCGGAATTTGCGCGGGCGGTGCGGCCGTTTATCGGCAAGGCCAACACGGTGGTGCTGAGCAACCACGGCACGGTGAGCTGGGGTCCGTCGGTCGAGCGGGCCTACTGGCAGACGGAGATGCTCGACAGCTATTGCCACATCCTGCTGCTCGCGCGCCAGATTGGACACATCGAGCGGCTGCCAGAACACAGACTGCAGGAGCTGGCAAAGCTGCGTGAGAAGTTTGCGGCCGGCGGGATTCCGCCGCCTGCGCGACCGTAACCGCCGACACTGGCTCCGACCAGCGGGTGACCCGGCAGCGGGGAGCCTTGACCGGCGCGCGCTGCACGTGCTAGCATGGCCCGCGCGGTGTCGCTGGCAGCGCGTCGCGGTGGGCCTACTGGCGATGGAACGGAGCAACTCACGAACACAACAGGTCAAGCAGGGAGTACACCGGATGGACTGGGGCATGCAAAACCGCTTAGCGTCGATTATCTCGCCGCAGACCAACCGCTGCGTCATGCTCGCGGTTGATCACGGCTACTTTCAAGGGCCGACCACCGGGCTGGAACGGCCGGGCGAGACGGTGGCACCGTTGCTTCCATACGCCGACGCGCTGATGCTGACCCGCGGTGTGCTCCGCAACACCCTTGATGCCAAGGTCCGCATTCCGATTGTTCTACGGGTCTCCGGCGGGACGAGCGTCCTCAAGGAAGATCTTTCGGACGAGGAGATCACTGTTTCGATCGAAGACGCGGTTCGGCTCAACGTATCGGCCGTGGCGCTGTCCGTCTTCGTCGGATCGGCGCACGAGAAACAGACCTTGACCAATCTCTCCAGCCTGTGCGACGGGGGCCAGAAGTACGGGATCCCGGTGCTCGCGGTCACCGCCGTTGGCAAGGAGATGACCCGCGACGCGCGCTACCTGGGGCTGGCGTGTCGAATCGCTGCCGAGTTGGGCGCCCAGATCGTCAAGACCTACTACTGCGAAGACTTCGAGAAGATCGTCAACGGCTGCCCGGTGCCGGTGGTGATCGCCGGCGGCAAGAGGATCGAGGAGCGCGACGCGCTTACGCTGGCTTACAACGCAGTGTCCTCCGGAGCGGCGGGGGTGGACATGGGGCGTAACATTTTTCAATCGCAATGGCCCGTGCCAATGATCCGTGGCGTCCGCGCCATCGTTCAGGAGGGCAAGACCGACGCCGAGGCGTGGGACATGGTCCAGGGTCTGATCGGCTAGCCGCGCGGCGCACACCAAAAGGATTGAACAGCAGTGCCACTCTTTGTCATGGTAGGGCACGACGGGTCAGGCGGGGCCGAGCGACGCAACCGGCACCGCGCCGAACACGTGGCCTATATCGAAGCCCTTGATCGTGAGGGTCGCATCGCGCTGGCCGGTCCAATCCGCAACGAGGCCAATGACGCTTCGGTCGGTGCGGTGATCGTGTTCGAGGCGCGCGATCTCGCCGAGGCCCGCGACATCGCCGGTCGCGATCCGTACGTCCTGGGCGGTGTTTTCGAATCGCTGACGGTTGCCCCGTTCAAGCGCGTCTTTCCCAAGGAATCATGAGAAACCGTTGGGACGATCATGCCGCTGCGCAAGCCATCGAACGGTGGGGGGCTCGTTACGGGACGGACTTCGCCT
>JBHHZX010000175.1:0-8440 GCA_046758265.1 Phycisphaerae bacterium | reverse complement strand
CGAAGACGCGGACCCCAAGGAAGTCGAGCAGCAGAAAGCCGTTTTCGCGGAGGAGGCCCAGGGCAAGCCGGAACCGATCGTCGAGAAAATCGTCAGCGGCAAGCTCAACCGCTGGTACTCCGAGTTCGTCCTGCTCGAACAGCCGTTCGTGAAGGACGACAAGAAGTCGGTCGCCCAAGTGCTGAAAGCGGCGGCACCCGACTTGACCGTCGCGCGTTTCGTGCGGTACGAGGTCGGCGGCATCTAAATCGATGTTCACGACGTTTCTCTCCGCGCCATGGCGCCCAGGCAACGCCGAACCAATGAGCTCGCTCCCTTATGGAGTGGGCTTCTCTCATCTCTCGACGGCGCGCGCTGCCGGACTGCGGTATAATCCGCACAGCTCGGCGGTGCCTGCCGATGGCAGGCTTGTGGATCCGCCGATAGGTTTTGGATGCCAGTCCGTAGGTTCTGGCTACGCGGGGGAGAATGGGGACGCCGTTCCGTTTCCGAAATGGATACGCCCGAGCTCGTCACTGATCAACGCCGTCTCGAAGCCCAATGCCGCCGCTGGCGGGAAGCGGGACGGTTTGCCTTTGACACGGAATTCATTCGGGACGAGACGTACGACGCCAAGCTATGCCTGATCCAGGTATCAACCGATGGCCAGGTGGTGCTGGTCGATCCGACGGCAGCGCTTGACGTCAACCTCTTTTGGGAGTTGGTCACCGACGCAGCGGTAACGACGATCGTGCATGCCGGCAAGGAGGACTTCGAGGTCTGCCTGCGAGCCACCGGTCAGCCGCCGCGCAGTGTTTTCGACGTTCAGATCGCTGCGGGATTCGTTGGGCTGGGCTATCCGGTGAGCCTGACCCGGCTGGTGAGTCAGATGCTGCACCGTCGCATCGCGAAGGCGCAGACGCTGACCGACTGGCTACGCCGCCCGCTAACCGAAGAACAAGTCCACTATGCCGTCGAGGATGTTGCGCACCTCCCGGCGATCTACGGGCAATTGACAACGCGACTGGCGGAAACGGATCGCACCGCGTGGGCGCGAGAGGAGTTTGCACGGTTCGAAGACCCGGCGTTCTATCAGCGGCCGGCCCAACAGCGTCTGTTCAAGCTGAAAGGCACGAAGAAGCTGGACGCACTGGGGCTCGCCGTGCTGGAGCGGTTGGTGGACTGGCGCGACCGCTGGGCCCAGGCGCGCAACCGTCCGACACGCGCCATGATGCGCGATGACGTGTTGGTGACCATTGCCAAGCGCCGACCGCAGCGCGCCTCCGACCTGCAAGTTCTCCGCGGCTTCCCGCAGTCTCGCAAGTCGAGGATCGTCCAGGAGATTCTCGACCAGATCAAGGAGGCCGTGGCCACCCCCAGAGCCCAGTGGCCGGAACCGTACAAGCCCCGCGACGACTCGCCGATGACGAAAGCGGCTCTCGACATCCTGTCGGCTTTCACGCGGGCGGTCTGTCACGAGGAAGACCTGGGCCATGATCTGGTCGGCAGCACACAGCGGCTCCGCGAGCTGGTCGATTATCTGCTCGGTGAATCCCAAGAGCGTCCGCTGCTCTTGACCGGCTGGCGCGAGGAATTCATCGGGCGGCGCCTGGTTGATCTGCTCGAAGGACGAAGCGAGTTGCACCTGACGGGCTGGCCGCACAACCTGCGTCTCGACGTCATCAGCCACCCCACCGAGAGTCGCACGCCGACCACGCGCTCGCGTTCCGTTCAGACGTAGCCACCGGACCCTTTTTGCTCGCGTTGGAAGCCGATTCTGCTATAGTGCCGCGATACGCCCGCCTGAGGGAGTTGCGCAATGGCCGAAAAGCGTTCTCGACCGACTCTCCCGCCAAGCGGCGACGGCGACGATTACGACAGTTGCACGCGGGCGCGCGCGAACTCGACGGCGGCCAGAATCGCCAAGCAGTATCGGCACGAGTTTCCAGCCTCGACCAACCCGGACAAGAGTTCGAGGCGCACCGATGACGGTTACATCACATCGCACGCGCAGGCTGTCAGCTCGCGCTTCCTGCGTATACGCGGCAAGCAAAGCAGGAAAACCTCTGCCCGTGGCAATGGCAGGCAGAGAGCGGTCGACGCGCACTACCACCACCCGCTGGAAGACGCGCTCGCAATCCGGCCCGTGCAGCGGCTGCTCCGGTACCTCGCGCAGCGACGCAAGGGCGGCAAAACAACAATCGAAGAGATCATCGCGTCGTATGCCAACCCACAGGCAACATTCTGGCAGCGGCTGAAGTTCTGGCCGCTGCACCTGTTCATCGACAGAATGCGGGGATCCGTGCCCGCCGCTACGTTCCGCCAGCGCATTGGCCGGCACACGAGCACGATTCGGGGCCTGGTGATCACGGCCCGGAGCGTGGCCGAGTTCGGCTTGACGGTCCCACAACGGTTCAGCGCGCCGCTGTTCAGCGTCTGGAACTTCACCAACCTGTGCAATCTAAGGTGCAGGCACTGCTACCAGGATGCAGCCCCGGCCCGACTGGACGACGAACTGACGCTCGACGAGAAGCTCAACCTGGTGGATCAGATGGCTGAGCAGTACGTTCCGATGATCGCCTTCGCAGGCGGTGAGCCGACCATCAGCCCGCACCTACTGCCGGTGCTGCGGCACTGCCGGCAATACGGGATCCACACCTCCGTGGCCACGAACGGCGGCACGATGACGCCCAAGCTGGCGGCAGAGCTGGCCGAGGCCGGCGCTCGATACATTGAAATCTCGCTCGACTCGGTGCGTCCGGAACGGCACGACGCGTTTCGCGGTCAACCCGGTATGTGGCATCGTACCGTCCACGGCATGCGCTGCGTGGTCGAGCAGGATGGCTTGCGGCTCGGCGTCGCGATGTGCGTGCATCAGGATAACTACGCCGAAGTCGAGGACATGCTCCAGTTCGCCAGCGATATCGGGGCGGGTTGTCTGGCGCACTTCAACTTCATTCCGGTGGGCCGCGGGCTGGAGATGGCTGGTAGCGACCTGACGCCGGCACAGCGCGAGCGGATGTTGCAGACGTTTAACCGCTGGATGCAGTCGGGAAGGATCGGCATCATCTCGACCGCCCCGCAGTTCGGGCGCGTCTGTCTCGCGCACGCTCCGGTCGAAGGCCTCCAGGCCTGCTCACACGCCGGCTCCGGCGGCGGTGAAAAGGCCCGCGTCATCGCCAAGTATCTCGGCGCCTGCGGCGCCGGCCGCACGTATGTCTGCATCGAGCCGAACGGCGACATCACTCCCTGCGTCTACCTCCCCCATCGCCTGCTCGGCAACATCCGCCGGCGCAGCTTCATCGACATCTTCCGCAACAACGAGTTCTGGGAGGTACTGTGCGACCGCGATCGGCGAACGCACCACTGCGAGGTGTGCGAGTTCAAGAACTACTGCGGCGGCTGCCGCGCCCGCGCCGACGCTTACTACGGCGAGCTCAACGCCGGCGACCCAGGCTGTATCTTCAACGCGAAACACTGGGAGCGGCTAACGCAGCGCCGAATACGAAGCGACCAGCAATTCGAGCGCGGCTTTCGAGAGGAGGCTGTCCGTGAAGTCGCGGAGGTCGCGCCGTACCCCCAACAGTGACGGAGACCGCAAGAACGGGCGCCAGAGTCGGAACTGCATTCCTCACTTCTCCGTCAGGGCCGCGCTTTCACGATAGAAAACGGCCAGATAATCAGCGACGGTCGTTACGACTCCCAAAGTACCACCAGCACTCGGCACGAGAGCACCCTTTGTGCCGACTGTGCGTTCTGCCCAGCGAACGTAATGAGCGCCAACCTTCGCGGCTTGTCGGCGAAGTGGCGATTCCCGTGCGTCTGGCGGCGTCTTCTCGAGGGCTGCCCGAAAGTGCGAAACGCCCAGAACCTCATACCCGGGGAGGTCGTGGCTCTTTCCCAGCAGCTCGTAGTGGACGCGCTCGAATCTGATGTCCGCCGCGTCGCTCCTCGGGTGCTTCGCTTTGCTGGCGGGCCGGTAACTGGACACCCAACCCGACGTCGCTGTGGTGCACCCCGTTACCCCGAGACATGGCAACACGACAACTGCAAGCGACCTAATCATTGTCGTTCGTAAGCTCATCATTCCGCTGGACCTCCAGCCGCCAACTCGCGCTTGACCCAGGCGACGACTCCCTCCGCGATGCGGACAGCGCTGCGATAGTCCTCTTCGGTCAATTCCGGGCCCCCGGGATAACGTGCCCGGACGGCGTAGGGTGTCAAGTCCACGGCGCCTGCCGCCGATTCCGGCAGCGCATTCCCTGCCCGCTTCAGCAACGTCACAAGATCGGCAATGATATGCGTGCTTGGGAAACGAACGCCCCGCGCGATAAGCAAGGCTTTCAGAGCTTTTTCAACCGCCTGTTGGGCATCGAAGCACAGGTCGTCGAGAAAGATCTCTGGGTCTCCGTGGCCCAGGCGGGCTCGTTTCAGGCAACTTTGGGCCCGCGCGAGCCAAGCTCCTGGATCGGACCTGTCATTCGCAAGATCGCTCATAGATCAGCCTGCCCTGTGCAAGGGCATCGTGGAACACCAAACCCGGCGAATCCTTCAGCCTTTCCAACCGTTCCGGCGTTTCGACGAGGATATCGACGGGACCCAGTATCCCGACCAGAGCCCGGTAGGCCGCTTGTTCCAGTTTGAGCGTCCTCTCCGAGGTTGCCTTGATGACAAGCAAATCGTAGTCGCTCTCCGCGTGCGCGGCACCCCGCGCCCGCGAGCCGAAGAGAATGATCCGGTCCGGATCGATCGCCGCGACGATGCGACGGATGATCTCCGGCAGGTGCGAGAAGTCGGCCTGATGTTGGACGTCGCGGATCACGCCACTGATTATAAACCACGCGGCACGATCCGCGGTAGCCGTATCCGCCGGACGGGGCGTTTCGCCGCAGGCGCGCCCTCACCACGGCCGCTGCAAGATCTCGACGTTGCACGGCAACAGGCCGCCGAGGAAGCGGCGGCCGTAGTGCTCACGTGTGACGCGCCGGTCGCCGCACAGCAAAGCCGGTCGGGGTGCGGCTCGCATCCCCGACCGGCCCGATGATGTTACGGTATCACGCCGGTCCCTACCGCCCTACGGTGGCCCCGGCCTGAGCGCGAGGTCATCGTGGTAGACGGACGTCGAACCGTTCGCGTAGAGGTCAACCGCGCCGATGTTCAGCGCCCCGCCGCCACCGCCGAGCACGCCGCCGGTCCAACTGTACTCCGCGACCAACTCATCGTCGTAGTAGATCTGGGTCCAGTCCTCGTCCAGGTCGATGACCGCCTGAATCTTGACCCACCGGTCGGTGACGTACGGCACCTCGATCGTGTTGACGCCGTCGCCGTAGTAGACCTTGAGCATCCCGTCGTTGGAATCGAACTGCATCTGCACGGACCAATCGGAGTTCTCGTGCGGCCCACCGTCGTTGTAGGTGTTCAACATGACAAAGTATGTTCCGGCGAACTGGCCGCCGCCGTTCGACGAGAAGTCGGACGGGATGTACTGGCGGGCCGTGAACGTCCACGTGCCTGAGTCGGCACCGAAGAACTCATGCACCAAATCGGCGTCGTCCTTAATATCCACGGAATGCGGCACGCTGCGGGCCTGGGCGTCCGTTACAACGGCGTCCCAAGCCGGGTCGTTGTCCCAGCCCTTCCATCGGCCCTGGCCGTGCATTCCGCTTCCGACGGCGTAGTAATCGAAGCTGTCGGCCCAAAGGGCCCATCCACATGTCGACCCGTACGCAGCCAACAGCGCGCTGAGATCGGTGAGGTCCACGTCCCCGTCAGCGTCGAGATCGCCTTCTTCGAAGCTCACGCCGCTGGTCATGCCGTAGTGCGCCAGCAAGACGCTCAGATCGACCAGGTCGATGTCGCCGTCGCCGTCGATGTCGGCCGGACACACCAGCGCAGAGCCCTCAAGATCGATTCTCGACCAGTAGGTGTCGATGCTGGTAAAGAGCATATCGGAGAACGACTGGAACTCGTCCGGCCCGAACGCATCGTACTCGAGTTGGCGATCGTCCGGATCGGCGAGGGCCCATGCGACAATGTCCTCCCCGATTGGCTCGGGCTGAGCTACGCGGGCGACCTCCTGCAAGTACGCAACCAGTGCAGGCTCCGTGTCCGGCAAGGCATCAACGCCCTCGGTCTCCAGTTCGACGAACCAGTGCTCGAAGTCCATTAAAGGGAGCCCGCCAATCACCAAGCCTTCTTCTGTCGCCGTACTTTCGAGCGGCAGAATTCCCTCGGTTGTCTCCACCGTCGTCTCACTGATCAGACGGGCAAACTCCTCGGTTGCAAGCTGCAATTCGACGATATCAAGCTCAATGGCGTCCTTAGCGAGGTAGAACTGCTGAGAATGGCCTTCCGCCCAAAAGACCGCCGCCCCCTGGCTGGCGTCGACAAACAGACGGACCGACGCACGCACGTAATTCAGTGCCGCGGTGCCGATACCGGGATACAGATCCACATCGGCCAGCAGGATGTCATCGACCGTAAACGGGAAGTGCGTGTTCGGATCGTCCGTCCAGCCGGCGAATTCGAACAGCTCGGGGATCATCGCATCGACTTCAGCGTCGGTGATACTGGTGAAAATGGGATCACCTCCGGTCGGGTAGATCGGCTCGGGATCCCAACGGCGGGAAATGCCGTAATTGATTCCCTGACCTATGAGCGTGCCGCCCGTAGCGGCTGTCGTAACCAAGAGCGCGGCCTTAGCCGTGCCCCAGCTTATGGCTTTGCGCCACCATGCGCCGGCAATTCCAACGCGTACGACGTTCAGCCCCACGCCTGCGACCCACTTGCTGTAGCGTTTCGTAGATCCCCACAGCGGTTTCCCGTAGACCGGTCTGGCACCAAGATCGGCAGCCAGGACCATAAGAACCACCGCCGCAATAATGCGCCTTCGTCGTGTCCGGAACATTTGTTCACTCCTTTTTCCAGAAAACCGTGATCTTGTGTTCGCCCGATGGTCTCGGCACGCCGGGAGCACCAAACCCTTATCCGCCGGCAAGCGCGTTCGCGTCGGCCTGACCACTGAGCAAGGCTCGTAGTCCCGTGCGGTGTTCGTGGGTCGTTTCTTTTGCCATCCCCCACTTCCTCGCCTCGGGTCCTCTCCGCATGCCTTGTCAAAAGGGAAGACGGACGAGTCTCTGATGTGGCTGCTGCCGAGAGAAGTCAGCCGCGGATTTTTGCTCGAATACGCTACTGACGGTCGCAAAAAGTCGGGTGGGCTCAGCAAGCGACGGGCTGTTCTGGCAACCGCGAGGACGTTATAGGACGTCGGTCTCGGTCCCCTGAGTCAAGGCGAATCTGCCGTGGGAGCTATCTGAGGAATTGCGCACCGTGTCGGGCGCGCCAGCTTTTGATGGGTTCAGCTCTGCAACGTTCACCAGGGGCGCTGCGATATCTCGACGTGGCATGGCGGCAGGCTATCCAGGAATTGACGGCCGTAGGGCTTGCGCGTCACGCGCGGGTCAAGGATTACGACAATGCCCCGGTCAGCCTTACTGCGAATCAGACGCCCGAAACCCTGGCGAAACTTCAAAACCGCTTCAGGCAGTTGGTAATCCATGAACGGGTTGCCGCCACGCCGTCGAATCAGGTCGATGCGCGCCTCAACCATGGGACGATCGGGCACCGCAAACGGCAGCTTCACAATGATGACGTTTGACAGCGCCGCGCCCGCCACGTCCACCCCCTGCCAGAAGCTATCGGTGCCGAAAACGGCGGTCCGCGGCGTCACGCGAAGCTTCTCCAGCATCTTCGTGCGCGGCAAACCTTCGCCTTGGGCGAGGATGGTATAGCCCTCGGCCCGCAGGTCGTCGCCGACGATCTCGGCCACGGCCTCCAGCATGGCGTAGCTGGTGAACAGCACGAACGCGCGGCCCTCGGTTTGCCGCAGGAAATAGGTGACGGCCGCCGCTGCCGCCGGGATGAAGCGCTCGGTCGCCGACGGTTCGGGCAAACCGGCTTCGACGTGCACGGTCACCTGCCGCTCAAAATCGAACGGCGAGCCCAGCCGCAACGTCCGCGCCGGCGGCGAGCCCAGGCTGCCGAGCAAGTACCCGAAGTTGTCGTCGCCGGCCGCAGCCAGCGTGGCACTGGTCATCACGGCGCTGCGGGTGCGGTCGAACAGCAGTTCGCGTAACGCGGGACCGACGTCGAGCGGCGCGGCACGGAGCGAGATCCGGCGGGAACGCCCCTGCTCCAGATCAACCCAATACACGTGCTCGTCGCAGGCCTGCGAAAGCAGCGCCTCGACCGCCTCAGCCATCGCGCCGGCCCGATCGATGAAAGATCCCAGTTCGTATTGATCTTCCTGGCGTGGCAACTCGCGCTTCAGCGGAAGCATCACCGCCCCGATCACGGCGAAGGTGACCGAGGTGGCGATGAGTGCCACGCAGCTGGCGAAGAAAAGGCGCTCACGGTGCACGCCGGTGGCGCCGGAAATCGTCGCGGAGTCGTTCATGACCGA
>JBHHZX010000174.1:0-8446 GCA_046758265.1 Phycisphaerae bacterium | reverse complement strand
TTCGCCTTCGCTTTCGAAAGGCCGCCGCGTGACGACGCGAAACGCAAAATCTTGTGAAGCAGCGGGCCACCCTCGTTGCCCCAAAGATTAGTCACACCCCGCCAGCGTCGCTGCGGCCGATGCCCTGCACTGGCGCGGGGGGCTCACGAATCACCGGGCATGGCCTTGGCTCCCTGCGACACCCGGGCGTTTTCTGATACAATGCTGTAAAATGTTCGCCAGAGCCGTGCGGGCCGACTTTCGCAGCAGGAAGGGCGCGGACTCTACCCCAAAACCAAAGGACCAAGCCGTATGACGGACGTCACCACCTCCGGTGCATCGCGATGGCGCCGCCACCCGCTCGTGCGGCTGTTTGCGAGCATCAAGTTTGGCGTCACGCTGCTGTTCCTCATTCTCGCTTACGCCTCGGTCGTTTCGGCGTTACCGCAGGTTCGCGGCGCGGTCGAGATGACGGAGAGGGAGATTTTCAAGCATTGGGTCTTCGGCACGCTGATCATCCTGTTTTGCCTCTCGGTGGCGGCGGCGACGTGCACGCGTATTCGCTGGAACCTGGTCAATGCCGGTGTCTTGACCGTGCACACCGGTCTGCTATTGCTCGCCGGCGGATCGTTCTGGTACTTCCGCACCAAGGTCGAGGGCGACGTGCTGCTGCTCTCACCTCGGATCGAATTGCGCACGCTGGACGGCAAGCCGATTCCCACGGCCAAGCTACCGGTGGAAAAGGGCCAGACGTGGACCCAGTTCATGCCGGCCTTCGGCGGCCCGGTCCGAGTGGAGGTAGTGGACGTGAGGGGCGGCCAATCGCAGCCCGTCAGCGAGGCGCGCGTCCGCGTGCGGCTTGGCGCGTCGTCGCCCAAGACCGTCGTGCTGTCGGTCGGGGGCCACGGGGTTGCCACCGTCGGCGGTCGGCTTCAGGTCGCCCTTCAGACCTTCCCGCCCTCACGCACGTTCTTCGATGACGAGACCGCCGTGCTCTATTACCGCCAGGTGACGGCACCCGAGCGTGAGCAACGGTTCGCTGTTCTTCAGGGCCTGCCCTTTTATCGCGAGCGTTACCTGGATGAAGGATACGTCTTACGCGACAAGGCCGGTCGGCCGGTACCGTCGAAGCGCACATCGCCGACGCTGACCCTCGCCGGCTTGACCATCCCCACCGCCTGGTTCGAACACTGGCGGCTGCCCATCAAGCTCGCTACGCCCGCGCTGCCCTTTGACATCCAGGTCACGGGCTATCTGCCGTACCTGGCCGGAACGCAGGACGCTGTGAGACCGGGCGGCGGTGTGGAGAACCCGGCGATCGAACTCGGCTTGAGTGCGGGCGCTGGTTCGGTCCGCCAGTGGCTGCTGGCCTTCGACCCGGCCCGTTCCGCGTTGGATACCGGCGTCCCGTTCGAGTTCCGTTGGGTGCGCAGCGAACACGAGCGTGACGAACTGCTCAAACCTCTGGCCGGCCCGCACGAACTGGCGATCGAAGTCCTCGACCCGCCAGCCAAGAAGACCGTTGCGATCGCCGAGGGAGAAACGATCAAGATTGACGGCACGCCGTACGAACTGACCATCAAGCGGCTTACGCAATCGTGGCCGCTGTTGACGCCCGGCTTCGAAGGCGCCCGCTCGCCGGTGGCGTCGGTGGACGTAACCAACGGCGACAAGAGCTACAACCGCACCGTCATCCAGCGCTTTCCGGAATTGTCGCAGGACATCGACGAACAGGGCACCCGACATAAGGACGGGCCGTATGATCCGGGACTGATCCTGCGCTACCGCACTTCGGCGACCGGCTGGGCCACGATCACCGCCGGTCCCGGTCTCGGGCCGGTGGTGGGAGTGTTCGCTCCAGACGGTTCCGTCCGGGGCGTGCCGGTGGCCGTCGGGCAGTCGCACTCGCTCAAGATTCGCGGCACGGACGTAGTCCTGACGCTGCACGCGCTGCATCGTGATGCCCGGATCGTTTCCGAACCGGTCATCGAGCCGCTCGAAACGCGCCGCCCGAACATCGCGCCACGCAGCATGTCGGCTATCCGCCTGAAGTTCACCGGTCGCCGCGAGCAGGCGGGCTGGTCCGAAGACCGCTGGATCTGGTTCAGTCAGTACCCGCACGTAGACGCACAACCGATCCGCGTGAAGCCGCCGGGCGAAGAGGACGAGTGGGAATTCATCTATTCGCGTCTGGACCACGAGCTGGGCACGGAACTGATCCCCGGAAGGCTGCTGGTGGAGTTTTTTCCCGGCCGCCGAGGCGTCGAGTCCTGGCGGAGTGAGTTCTTCGTGGCGGAGAAAGAGGGCGCAAGGCCGCGTCCGGCCGCGGTGTATACAAACCAGACCCGTCGCGTGGGCCGCTGGA
Source organism: Phycisphaerae bacterium (assembly GCA_046758265.1). Taxonomy (GTDB): domain Bacteria; phylum Planctomycetota; class Phycisphaerae; order UBA1845; family Fen-1342; genus JALSRY01. Next base: position 6,102 of record JBHHZX010000174.1, on the reverse strand, counting down.
CCTTATTTCAGAGCGGCGCGGCGCAAGACCACTGGAGTTACACGATCCTGGGCGCCGGCAATCGCAACGGCATCTGGCCGATGGTGCTCGGCTGCGTGCTGATCACCGTCGGCTGTCTGTATGCGTTCTATGTCAAACCGGTGCTGAAACGACGGCGCCTCGCGCGCGCCCGTGGTGCTGCCGACGCCGATGTGCAGCGCGAGTCGGAGGTAAGCACAGAGCCGTCCGAACAGCCCGAACTCGTGGAAGTCTGAACATGACGCAAGAAATCAATATGCGCGCTCACAGAAGGATCAGTCGATGGCTCCCGGTCATCGGTCTGGTGCTGGCCACGCTGGCTGCGCCAGCCCCGGCCGGCCGTGAGCCGTACGTGGCCTCGCAGACCGCGGTCCAGCTCGATCCGCAGATCGATTGGAGCAGGACGCAACTGATCGTCGTGCAAGATGGCAACCGGTACAAGACGCTTGAATCGTTCGCGCGTGAATCGCTGCTCGCAATGAGCGGCCGTGAGCATCTGTCCGGGCTGTCGCCGCTCGCGTCGCTGTTCGAGTGGCTCTTCAACCGGGCCGCGTACGACGACACGCCGGTGGTCCGCATTAAGGACAAGGGCCTCCGGGTGCACTTTTCCGCGCATATGACTGAGGAAAAGAGGTGGCGGATCGTCAATCAAGGCTACATGACGCCGCGCGAGCTGGTCGATCCCGTTGTCCAACAGCGCATGCGCGAATTGGAGCCGCGCAACGTCATGGTGACGGCGATGCGGCGGGTGCGGCATGCCGAATCGGTCGCGAGGTTTCTCGATCAGATGCTGCGCATTGTTCCCGACCCCGACCCCTCCGGAACGGCTCTGTGGCACACACCCGGAGAGCTGCGCGCGAACCTACCAGACGAGCTTTTGCAGCACGTCGGCGTGACCCACGAGGCCATTTTGCAGGAGGTTGGCGGCCTGGTGCCGGGTATCTCTCCGGACCAGGCCGTCTCCATCATTCTCCCGTGGTCGTTGCTACGGGCGTCCTGGCTTCGAGGTGACGCCGCCGGCGTGCAAACCGCGCTGGACCGGCTTAGCCAAACGCTGCCGACGATGGCTGCGGCCGGCGTATATCCTAAGGAGTCCCAGCGAGCCGCCGAAGCGCGTTACTACCGAATGGGCAAGCTCACCTGGGGGTGGGGCATCTACTTCCTGGGTGCGCTGGTGAGCGTGTGGGCGTTGGTTACCCGCTGGCGAACCTCGTGGCGGATAGCGCTCATTTTGCTGGCGGCGGCGATGGGCGTACATGCCTACGGCATCGGCTTACGCTGGTACATCCTGGGCCGAATTCCCGTCGCCAACATGTTTGAAGCGGTAATCTCGTCGGCGTGGATGGGCATCGCGGTAGCGCTGCTGTTCGAGCTTTACTATCGCCCGCGGGTGTTGCTGCTAGCCGCCCACCTGACCGGGTTTCTGGCGCTGGTGCTTGGCGGGTACGTGATTCCCGGCAGCGGGACACTGACCAGCATCATGGGAATCCTTGACGACACTATGCTCCGCATTCATACGGTGCTGATCATCGCGTCGTACGCGTTGATCTTTGTGGCGGCGGTGATCGCCGCAGTCTACCTTCTCGGCTACTACCTGCGCCCCAGCCCGCGGCGCTCAACCCAGGGGGCGGCGGCGCTTGCGGGGGGGACGTCCGCCCCCGAACTGCTTTTCGAGCGACCGATTCGGTCGGGCGGGGCGCCGGGCGATGAATCGCGGTCGGAGAATCTCCCAGCCTGGTTGGACCACTTCGACTGGAGTCATCTGATCATTCTCAACCTGGTCTTCGTCATGTTGTTCGTCGGGATCATTCTGGGCGCGGTGTGGGCGGATTACTCCTGGGGCCGGCCGTGGGGTTGGGATCCCAAAGAAGTCTTCGCTATGAACACCTGGATCATCTACGCCATCCTGATCCACGTGCGTTTCATTGTGAAAGCCAAAGGCGTGTGGACCGCCTGGCTGTCGCTCGCCGGTTGTCTGATGATGGCGTTCAACTGGTGCTTCGTGAACTTTTACATCGTCGGGCTGCACAGTTACGCGTAGGGGTTCGTTCCGAGGACTAGTTCAATCGTCCCGGTGTTCAAAGGGTGGGTGCGCGATCAGCATCGGCCGGCGCTGGGCGACATTGACCAGCAGCCCGAGGGCCAGGAAATTTGCCCAGAGGCTGCTGCCACCGGCGCTCACGAACGGCAGCGTCATTCCAGTGATCGGGGCCAACCCGAGGTTCATGCAGATGTTGAGCAAGGCCTGCACAACGATCATCACCACCACGCCCACCGCGAGCAGCCGCCCGAACGGCTCGTTGGTGACCATTGCCACTTCCAGCCCACAGATGATGATGACCACGTATGCGAGGATGACCACCACGCAGCCGACAAATCCCCATTGATTCCCGACCACGGCGAAGATGAAGTCGTTGCGCTCCTCGGGCAGCAGCCCATACCGCACGATCGCACCTTCTCCGTAGCCCTCGCCGGCCAGCCCCCCGGTGCCGAGCGCAATCAGGCTCTGACGAAGCTGATAGCCCTGCTTCATATGCCAGGTTTCGTCCTCGGTATTCTGCTTGAAGAGCGCCCGAATCCGGTCGCGTTGGTAGTCCTCCATGCCGAAAAAGTAAAACAGCGGCAGCGTCGCACAACCCAGCACCACGATCGTCATCAGGTGGCGCAGCCGGGCCCCGGCGACGAACAGCATCACGAACAGCACCGGCAGCAGCATCAGCAGCGTGCCCAGGTCGGGCTGCTTGAGAATCAACACCATCGGCAGCAGCGTCAGCAGGAAGGGCGGGACCAGTCCGCGCCAGGTCCGGTACGACTTGCGGTAGCGCAGGTAGTAGGCCAACGCCAGAATCAGCCCGACTTTCATGAACTCCGACGGCTGGATCGAAAACGCCCCCAGCTCGATCCACCGCCGCACGTCGCGCTTCACCGGCACCAACGGCAAATCGACGTAGCGGTCGAGAAACAGGAGCAGCAGCAGAAAGACCACCAAGCCGTAGAAGAAATACGCGTGCCGGCCGATTCGGCGATAGCTCGGCACGAGCACCAGAAACAACAGTCCGATGCCTGTGATCAGGTAGAGGCCCTGCCGCAGCGTCAACGGACCGATGGCCTTGACGGCGACGCCTAGCCAGTTGGCGTCAGCGAGTGCCACCCGTCCGGGCTGATCCACCTCGACCACGTTGGCGGCCGACCGGTCGGTCGCATGGATCGAAGTGAGCCCGAACGCCGACAGCATCAGCACGGGGACGGCCAGCCCCCAGCCAAGCTGCGTCAGGTTGAGCACGCGACGAGGCTTCATGAATGGCGGATTATGAATAGCGAATCAAGAAACACAAAGCCAACAACTTTGCCGGCTGAAGCACACCACTGTGCGACCGCCCCGCCCCAAAAACGAGGCACTGTTTCATTCCCGACTGCACATTATTCTCCGCCGAGCCGACCATTCGCTATTTGCGTTGCACCAGCATCTCGGCGATCGCTTTCGCGACCGGCCCGGCCACACGTCCTCCGCTCCCGCCGAATTCCACGATTACGCTGAGCGCATACGAACGCCCGCGCGGCGCAGCGCCCCGGGGCGTGCTCTTGGGTTGGGTATAGCCGATGAACCAGGCATGCGACGGGAGCTTGCCCTCCGGCCCGCGCGGGGGAAAGAGCTCGTAGATGGCCTCCGCGATCACCTCCGGTTTTTCGTCGCCGAACCGGGCGAGCGCCTCGTGTTTCGACGTGGCGATGACTTCTTGGGTGCGACCGTCGGGCCACGCGAGCGTGTATTTCTTGCGAATGACACGCCGGGAAGCCTCAGCCGAACCCGTCTTGCCGCACATGACATGATCGTCGCTGTTGAGCCGGGCCATGAACGCGGTCGCGCCGCGCTCGTTCACGACACGCCACATGCCGACGCGCAGGATGTGTAGGTATTGCTCGTCGAAGACCACCGGCGTGGCAGCTTCGCCCCCGACCAGATTCCCCGCGCTGTCACGGACAAGCTTGACCGGCTCCCAACGACCGGACGCCACCGTCGCCGCAACGTTGGCCGCCTGCAACGGCGTTGCCGACACTTCCCCCTGACCGATCGAGAAGTTCCAGGCGTCGGCGGGACGCACGCGGCGATCGTGCTTGCGGTTCTCTGCGATCCATTGTGACGTCGGCACAATGCCCGGGCTCTCCTCGATCAGCCCGGTGCCTTGCGTTCGCCCAAGGCCGAACTGCGAGAACCACTTGCAAAGCCGGTCCACGCCGAGGCGGTCGCCAACGGTGTAGAAATACATGTTGCAGGAGTTGCGGACCGCGTCCTCGGCGTCCTGACCCGCGGGGTTGCCGCGCATGTCGTGCGTGACCCCTGGATAGCGGTTGTATATCCAGCAACGAAACTTGTTAGGCTGGTTCGCCAGTAAGTGTCCTGTGCAGTGAATCCGCTCATCCACGTTGACTAGCCCCTCTGCCAACCCGCCGTAGAGGCCAATCACCTTGCACGTGGACCCCGGTGGATAGATGTTCGCGACCGCCCGAAACCGCAGCGGCTGCCAGCGCTTGTCCCGCGCGAGGCGCGTGTAGTTCTCCCGATAATCGTCATAGCCATAGACCGGATAGCTCACTAAGGCGAGCAGCTCGCGTGTGGCGACGTCGACGACGACTGCCGACGCGCCACCGGCAGGTTCTTTGGTACCTTCGCGCTTGGCCACCGCCTCTTTGAGAACCTCAAGTACCCTGCGCTGCAAATCGGCCTCGATGGTGAGCATGACATCGCCGCCGCGGACGGGGTCGATACGTTCGAGGACGGTGTGGTCGAAATCTTCGACGATACGGCCGTGCGTGCCGCGAAGCGTCAATTCCGCCACGCGTTCGATGCCACTGATTCCGCACGTGTCGCCGGACCCCAACCCACGCAGCTCGTCTCCGCGTAACGGATCGGTCGCAATGCGCTGCGGGCTGGCGGACCCGGTGCGGCCGAGCACGTGCACCAGCGCGTCCGCGTCGTGCGCCACCCGTCGGGAGCTCGGCACCACGCGCAACCAGGGATGATCCGCCTCGAGCTCAATCCGGACCGCCAGCGCCGTCGCCTCATCGACATGGGGGATCAGCGCATGGTGCCGCCGTTCCTCCTTAATCATGCGAACGGTCGGCGAACGGTGCTGCACAACCGCCTTTATGCGCTCCACGCGCCGCTGAACCTGCTTGGCCCGCTCGACCAGTGCGGACCGCGGAGTAAACGTCAGCGTGCTCAGGCGGTTCAACATCGGCTCGAACCGCGCCGCCAGCTCGGCGACGATCTCATTGGTCGGCATGTCCTTGGGATAGCGACCCCCCTTGCGCAGCTCGCGCGCCACGGCCCTCAGATAGGTGCGGCTCGCCGCCGGCGGTGCGTCGGACAGCAGCGCGACGAGCACCTCGTAGCGCAGGCTGATGTCCGAGGCCGGCTCGTCGCTCAACAGCACCTCGCCGTTGCGATCGCGGATGCTCCCGCGGGGGGCGGGCAGGTAGTCGGGGGAACGCGTGAGAATCCGGTCGGCCAGCGCCTCGTAGTGCTCCGCGCGCACGACTTGGATGTCGACCAGCCGCGCCACGGTGGCCAGCGCCACGGCGCTCATCAAGATCACGAACCATCTCAGCCGACGTTCAAACACCGCGAGCCTCCCTGCCCTGCGGGGGCGCCGACTGCGGCATCAAGCCTCGTCGGGCATTCGGCGTGCGGCCTCCGCGCGGATCAGTTTGCCCAGATGCAGCCGCAGCGCGACCTGCGGCGGCTGCGCCGTCATGCGATAAAAGCCCGGCGGACAGTCCGCGCCCATACAGTATACGTCCTGGCCGTCGAGCGTCAGCCGATATACCGCGAAAAGCCCCTCCTCACAGCGGAAAAGGGCCGCCAGCTCCTCTTTTTCCAGCTTCGCCCCCGCGGCGTAGCTTCGCACGGCCGCCCGCAGCAGCGGCCGCGCACCGGGGGGCTCGAGCGACGCGTCCACCATCTGCAACCCCATTTCCAGCGCGAAACGCGTACCGACGTGGAAGCTGTATGCGTCGTCGGGACTCAGCCCGTAGGCGGGAAAGAAGTTCGGCTCGGTCTCGCCGACCGCCACGTAGTGCTTC
>JBHHZX010000173.1:0-8491 GCA_046758265.1 Phycisphaerae bacterium | reverse complement strand
CAAGCTGCCCGTGCCACCCTGCTTTGATACAGGCTTTACGATGGAGTTTCTGAGGAGAATTGTGGCTCACAAGCAACAGGAGGTCGCCTTGCGCCAACGCACGCGTCCGCTCGACCAGCTCAAAAAGGTCCCCGCGCGGCGGCCGCGCGACTTTGCCGCCGCCTTGCGAAAACCCGGGATCGGCGCGATCGCGGAAATCAAGCGGCATTCCCCCTCGAAGGGCCCGCTGTGCGAAGAGCTGGACCCGGCCGACCTCGCGCGGAGCTATGCCCGCCGCGGTGCGGTCGCCCTCTCGGTGCTGACCGACCGGGAGTTCTTCGGCGGCAGTGAGGACGATCTGCGACTCGCCCGTGAAGCCGTCGATCTGCCGGTGCTGCGCAAGGACTTCACGATTGACGAGTACCAGATCCACGAAGCGCGGCAGATTGGCGCCGATGCAATTCTATTGATCGTGCGGATACTCAGCGATGCGCAATTGCGCCAGTATCTGCAAACGGCGCGCGAACTGGGGCTAGCTGTGCTGACCGAAATTCACGACGAAGCCGAGCTCGCACGCGCCCTCGATTGCGGGGCTCAAATCGCCGGTGCCAACAGCCGGAATCTCGACACCTTCGAAGTCAGCCTCAGCACCGCGCTACGTCTGAAAGAAAGTATTCCCGCGGAGTGCACCGCTGTCGCCGAGAGCGGCATCCACACGCGCGACGATGTCAAGCGCCTGGCGGCAGCCGGCTACGACGCCATTCTGGTCGGAGAAACCTTGATGCGCGCCCCCGATCCCGGCGCCAAGCTCGGCGAACTTTTGGGAGGCGCGTCATGAAGGAGCTGAAACATCTGCGCGAACGCATCCGCCAGCTCGACAAGGACCTCCTCCGGCTGATCGCGGCGCGGATGGAGACGGCGAAAGCCATCGGCCAATACAAAAAGCTGGCGGGAATCCCGCTGCGCGACTGGAACGTCGAGCGCCAAGTGCTCGATCGGGTCGCCCGACAGGCCGCCGATTTTGGCCTGCCCACCCAAGTCGCGCGTTCGGTCATGCAGACTCTGATCGCCGCCGCCCGAGCCGAGCAGGAGCGTACGTCGTTCTCCAGCTATCGTGGGGCGGCCGAGAACATCCTGATTATTGGCGGGCGCGGCGCGATGGGGCGCTGGTTCGCCGATTTCTTCGGCAACCAGGGGCACCGTGTCGGCGTTCACGACGTCCAGCCAGCCGACGATCGCCGGTCGAACGCGCCAACGCTTGAAGCGGCGCTTGACGGAACTTCCTTTGCGCTGATCGCCGTGCCGCTGGACGTAGTGCCGCGCGTGATCGAACAGCTCGCCGGGTTGCGCTACGGTGGCATCGTCTTCGACATCGCGAGCCTGAAGTGGCACCTGAAGCCGGCCATGGCGCGGGCCCGCGCCGCCAACCTCACGCTGACCAGTATTCACCCAATGTTCGGTCCCGACACGCGCACGCTGTCCGACCAGGTAATCTGCATCTGCGACTGCGGCGACGCTCAGGCCACGCGCAACGTCGAAGCGTTTTTCACCGACACGGCAGCGACCCTCGTTAAGCTATCGTTCGACGAACACGACCAGATCATCTCGTACGTGCTCGGGCTTTCGCATCTTACGAACCTCGTGTTCACCAAGGTGTTGATGGAGAGCGGCAAGCGGTTCGAGGAGCTCAACAAGGTCGGCAGCACCACGTTTCACTCGCAGATGGTGACAACGTCTACCGTGATTCAGGAAAACCCGGACCTCTACTACGCGATCCAGCGCCTCAATCCGTTTTCGGACGAGCTCTGCGAATCGTTGAAACGAGAGCTCGAGACGATTTCAGGCTGGGTCCGCAACGAAGACCGGCAGGCATTCGTGGAGATGATGCAGGCCGGCAGACAATGGATGACGGGCAATGACGCGGGTTAAGATTTGCGGTATCACGAGCCTGGACGACGCGTTGGTCGCGGTCGAAGCGGGCGCTGACGCGCTGGGGCTGATCTTCGCCGACTCGCCGCGCAAGGTTTCTCCCTCGACTGTGGAACGGATCGTTGCGGCCTTGCCACCGATGGTCAGCGCCGTTGGGGTCTTTGTGAATGGTCGCGTCGAAGATGTCACCGCAATTGCCCGCGGTGTGGGGCTGGACGCAGTCCAGCTTCATGGCGAAGAGTCGCCCGCAGACTGCGAACGTATGCCGTGCCGGGTAATCAAACGTTTTAATATTCTTGAAAATGATACACCCGACAGCCTCCGTGAGCGGATGCAGCAGTATCGTGTAGCAGCGTACCTGCTGGACCCCGGCGCCGGCAGCGGCCGAGCGTTCGACTGGCAAATCGCCCGCGGCCTGCCCGGCCCACTGATTGTTTCGGGCGGCCTGAATCCGCACAACGTCGGCGCGGCGATTCGAGCCTTGCGACCATTTGCCGTCGATGTGTCGTCGGGCGTGGAACGTGAACCGGGTCGCAAAGACCCTGAAAAAGTGAGGGCCTTCGTGCAAGCGGTCAGGAGAGCGGATGACAGCAGCACCAACGACTAGAGCGGGGTACTTCGGACGCTTCGGCGGCAGTTTCGTGCCCGAGACGCTGGTCTACGCGCTGAGCCAGTTGAACGAAGCGTACGAAGGAATCAAGTCCGATGCGGACTTTCAACAGGCGCTTGATGCGCTGCTGCGCGACTACGCCGGCCGGCCGACACCTCTGTATTTTGCTGAGCGGCTCACGGCCCACCTCGGTGGGGCCAGAATCTACTTGAAGCGCGAGGACCTGGCGCACACGGGCGCCCACAAGATCAACAACGCCGTCGGTCAGGTGCTGCTCGCGCAGCGCATGGGCAAGCGGCGCATCATTGCCGAAACCGGCGCCGGTCAGCACGGTGTCGCGACGGCCACCGCCTGCGCGCTGCTCGGACTCGAATGCCACGTGTACATGGGCGCCGAAGACATCCGGCGGCAGCGGATGAACGCGCTGCGGATGGACCTGTTGGGCGCGAAGCTGATCAGCGTGGACTCCGGCAGCCGCACGCTCAAAGACGCGATCAACGAAGCGATTCGCGACTGGGTTACAAACGTGGAAACGACGCACTACGTGATCGGGTCGGTAGTCGGGCCGCACCCTTATCCCAGTATGGTGCGCGACTTCCAGGCCGTCATCGGCCGTGAAACACGCCCGCAAATCCTCCAGAAGGAGGGACGCCTGCCCGACCTGATCGTCGCCTGCGTCGGCGGCGGCTCCAACGCCATCGGTATCTTCCACGAATTTCTACCGGAGGGTGGCACCGGCGTCCCGCCAGTGAAACACGGGCGGGACGCCCGTGCCACCCGGCTCGTCGGCGTCGAGGGCGGCGGACGCGGACTCGCTTCCAACGAGCATGCCGCCACGCTCGCCGGCGGCACCGTCGGCGTGTTGCACGGCGCCAAGAGCTACGTCTTGCAAGACGAAGACGGGCAAATCCGTGAAACGCATTCCGTCTCGGCCGGACTCGACTATCCCGGTGTCGGCCCCGAGCACGCCTACTTGAAGGACACGGGCCGGGTCGAGTACACCCTCGCGACCGACGAAGAAGCACTCGATGCATTCAAGTTGCTCACGGCCCACGAGGGCATCATCCCGGCACTCGAACCCGCCCACGCGGTGGCGTACACGCTCAAGGTCGCCCCCGAAATGCACAAGGACCAAATCATCGTCATCAATATGTCCGGCCGCGGTGACAAAGACCTCGAAATCGTGGAGGGGTTGGTGTGACGCTCCACGAGACGTTCGACAAGCTGCGCAGCCGCGACGAGTTGGCGTTCATGCCCTACCAGACCGCCGGCTTCCCGACACTGGAAGAGTCGCTCAAGAACCTGCGAATCCTGGCCGAGCACGGTGCCGACCTGCTTGAGGTCGGTGTCCCCTTCTCCGACCCGATTGCCGACGGGCCGACGATCCAGTACTCCTCGCAGGCGGCACTACGAAACGGTGTCCAGCTCAAAGACATTCTCGCCGCCCTCAAAGAGCTGGAAGTGGCCTGCCCGTTGGTGATGATGTCGTATCTAAACCCGCTGCTGGCGTACGGGCGGCAGCGCCTGTTTGCCGACATGCAGGCGGCGGATATCAGCGGTCTGGTCGTTCCCGACCTCCCGCTCGAGGAGGCGGACGAGTGGCTGCCGCCGGCGCGCGAGCACGACGTCAGCATTGTGTTCCTGCTCGCCCCGACGAGCTCGGACGCGCGTATCCGCCGAACTGCGGAGCTCACCAGCAGTTTCATGTACGCCGTCAGCCTCACCGGAACGACCGGCGCCCGCGAAGCGTTGTACGCCGGTCTGCCGGACTTTTTGAATCGGATTAGAGCGGTAACCGACAAGCCCGTGTTCGTCGGCTTCGGGATCTCGGCTCCCGAACACGTCCGCGCCCTGCGAGGACGCGCCGACGGCGTTGTCGTGGCCAGTCGCATCATCGACGCGATTCGGCGCGGCCAGCAGTGGACGGGACTGGTCGAATCGCTGAAAGCCGCAACGCGGTAGCGCGGGGGCGGCACCGGCGTCTCGCCGGTGAAACACAGGCAAGATGCCCGTGCCACCCTCTCGCTGGCCGCCAAAGGAGCTGAAGCCATGTTGGTCGTCATGAAAACCGACGCTCGGCAGAGCAGCGTCGAGCAGGTCTGCGAGGCAGTCCGTCAGCTCGGGCTGACCCCGCACCCGATCCCCGGCAAGACCCGAACGGCCATCGGGATTACCGGCAACGTCGCTCCCGTCGATCCAACCTTGTTGTCCGCCTTGCCGGACGTGATCGACGTCATCCGCGTCACGAAGCCTTACAAGCTCACCGGCCGCGAGATGAAGCCGGAAGACACAATCATCCGCGTCGGCAACGTGAACGTCGGTGGGCCAGAGATCACAGTGATTGCGGGCCCCTGCTCGGTCGAATCACGCGAGCAGACCGTCTCCGGCGCCCGGCACCTGAAGGAACTGGGGGCGAATATGCTCCGTGGCGGCGCGTTCAAGCCGCGTACCTCACCGTACACGTTCCAGGGTCTTGGCGAAGCGGGATTGCAGATTCTGTCGGAAGCGCGCCAAGAGAGCTCGCTGCCAGTGGTCTCGGAGCTGATGAGCATCGACGATCTGGAGGCCGTCGAACAGCACGTTGACGTGATCCAGATCGGTGCCCGCAACATGCAAAACTACCCGCTGCTGCGTAGGGTCGGCCGGTCCCGCAAGCCCGTGTTGCTCAAGCGCGGCATGGCCGCCACGCTCGAAGAGTTTCTCCTGGCGGCTGAATACATCATGAATGAAGGCAACCACCAGGTAATCTTGTGTGAGCGCGGCATTCGTACGTTCAGCGACTTCTCGCGTTTCACGCTGGACATCAGCGTCGTGCCGGAGCTCAAGCGTATCAGCCACCTGCCGGTGATCGTCGATCCGAGTCACGCCGCCGGCCGGCGCGACCTGGTGATCCCGCTGGCCCGCGCTGCAATCGCCGTGGGCGCGGACGGCATCATGGTCGAGGTCCATGCCCAGCCGAAGCGGGCCCTCTCCGACGGCGCGCAGTCGCTGACGCTCGAGATGTTCGCCGAGCTGATGGCAGAGCTGCGCATCATCACCCCCGCGGTGCGGCGTGAGCCGGCGGTGGACCGATGAATCTGCCTGGCCTGCCCCGCATGCCCTGCTGGTATCGCCGTCTCCCCTCCCGGGCGGTGCCAATGAAGCTCTTTCAGGCCCTCTACCGGGACGAGCCTTCGGCGTTCCTATACGAATCACTCGAAGCGCACGGCGGCCGCGGGCGCTACTCTTTCATCGGCGCCAAGCCCCGCGCCGTGTTCCAATGTCGCGGCCACACGCTCGAATTGCGTCTCGACGGCAGAACCCACCGCACGAGCGGTCCCCCGCTCCAGGCGCTCCGCCGGCTCATTCATGTGCAATCCGACGCCCCGCCGGTCGCCCCTTTCTGCGGGGGCGCGGTCGGCTATCTGAGCTACGACACCGTGCGCTGGTGCGAGGCGATCCCCGACGAGAACCCCGACGACCTCGGCGTGCCCGATGCCCATTTTCTCTTCCCACAGGAAGTCGTCTGCTTCGACCATTTCGAAAAGGTCGTTCATGTCCTGCTTTATCAACAAAGCGGACAGCAGCAGCGTCTGGAGCAAATCAAAGCGGCGCTCGCCACAGGTGGCGAAGGCGAGCGGCCGTCCCCGCTGCTGCCCGATGACGCTGTCGCGGCCAACCCCCAGACCGACCGTCCCCTGGGCGCGCCGCTGACGTCGAACATGACCAAAGAACAGTTTGAACGGAGGGTGGAACGCGCCAAGGAATACATCTACGCCGGCGACATTTTTCAGGTAGTACTCTCCCAGCGTTTTGAATTCCCGCTTACGATGCCCCCCCTTCGGCTGTACCAGGCCTTGCGGCTGACCAACCCGTCGCCGTACATGTATTACCTCAAGCTTGACGACCTGCACATCGCCGGCTCGTCCCCCGAGATGCTCGTCACGCTGATCGGGAGAAAACTAGTCACGCGCCCGCTGGCCGGTACGCGCCGCCGCGGCCATACGCCGGAAGAAGACGAGGCCCTGGCGCGCGAGCTGCAGGCCGACCGGAAGGAGCAGGCCGAGCACGTCATGCTGGTGGACCTCGGTCGCAACGACCTCGGCCGCGTCTGTGAATACGGTTCGATCGAGCTGAGCGAAGTGCTGGAGATCGAGCGCCACTCCAAGGTCATGCACCTGGTTTCGAACGTCGAGGGTTGGCTGTGCGAAAACCAGGATGCGCTCGACGTGTTTCGGGCCGTCTTCCCGGCGGGCACCGTCACCGGCGCCCCCAAAGTCCGTGCCATGGAAATCATCGACGAGCTGGAACCGGTCCGACGCGGCGTCTACGCCGGTGCCATCGGCTACTTCAGCCTGCTCGGCGACCTCGACCTGTGCATCGCGATCCGGACGATCGTGATGCGCCATGACCGCGGCTTCATCCAGGCCGGGGCGGGCATTGTGGCAGATTCCGTTCCACGCCTGGAATACAAGGAAACGCTCAACAAAGCCCATGCCCTCATGCGCGCCGTGCAGGTCGCCCAAACAGACGCCGTGCTCGCCTGAGTGCGCCCCGCCCGTGGCGCGTCCGCGCTTACCGTGTGCCTCTCAAACGCACGAAACCCTTCCTTTCACCATTGCCGGCGATGCCGGCGACAACCGCAGTCGGTAGGGTGCGTCTTGACGCACCACCGCGGCCATTCGCCGACGCGATCGGCGAGCGCCATGAAATCGGGCGTACGGACTCGTCGGCCACCGCAGGTGCACAGCCAATCCGCCGGGTACGTTCCGTCCCGAACGTGTCGATGGAAGGTCAGCGGGAGTAGGGTGCGTCTTGACGCACCACCGTGATCTGCCACACGCCGCGCTCGCCGCGTTTGCGACGGGATCGGCTACGCTCCCCCTCGCGACCGCTGGCGCCGAAGAATGACCGGCTGAACGCCGCCTTGATCGCGGACCAGCGCGCGGCGAAGCCGCCGTGGCCAGCCGCGAGCGTCCAGATTGCGTGGAGGTGGTCCGGCAGAACGACGATCGGGTCGATCGTGAAGGGGTAACGGTGCATCATGACGCGAAATGAGCCACGGAGCAGATCGACAGCGGTCGGGTCAGCAAGGGTCGGTCGCCGATGGTGATCGTTCCGGGGCTGAGGCTGGACCATTCGTTGATGACGACGTCCCACACCCAGTCGCCGACCTCCAGCGAGCCCTCGAGCCGGTCGATAATGACCTCTTTGCCGGCCTCGCCGAGGTGCTTGACGATCTTGGCGCCGATGGTGGTCGACGTCCCGCCGGCGTAGCGCAGGTCGCCTTCGTTCCAGTCGAGCGCCCCGGCGTAGCCGTCGGGATGCTCGATCAGAATGCTGAAGTCGCCGGTGGCGTCGATATCAACCGTGATGTTGTCGATCACGCCGGTGCCCGGGTCCTCGCTGCCATCGTGGACCCAGAATCTGTAGTCGTTTCCATTGCCACGGAGAATCGTGAGCGTGTTTTCCTGTGGGATCCAGTCCCAGTCTGTGCCTTGGCTTCCGTCACCCCAGGATTCGAGAACATCTGCATTCGCAGAGAGTACACACCCGAGAGTGAGTACCAATACGATGCTCTTGGAAGCGTACATCGTTTATCCCCTTGTGCGAAGGTTTCTCCTCTCAGTACCAAACACGATCATGCTCAGAAGAACTAGCCCTGTGGCACCGCTCGGTTCGGGAACGACCCCAAACTCGAAGTAGTCCCAACGTGACAGCGATGCGGCGCCCTCAACCTGATCTCCCCATGAGACTCTCGACGCGCTGATGATATGCGTAAACGGTCCCGTAAGGACAACACTGTCATCAATGCGTAACTCAAAGCTCCGCATATCCCAGGACCGAAGCTCGAAGCGATGGAACACGCCCGGCTCGAAGCTGGCACTCATGCTGAGGTCATCAATGTTGAAGATCCGCGTTTCGGAGAGCCGAAACCCGATCCTCCACGATTCGTCGGACGTTGCGGCAAAAGCAGGATCAGAGTGCCCTCCA
>JBHHZX010000172.1:0-8520 GCA_046758265.1 Phycisphaerae bacterium | reverse complement strand
AGGCGCTCGACGAGCTGGTCGAGCGCGCCAAGGAGCGGTCAGACAGCGCCGGCGGTGACGAGAGCTGGGAGGTCCGGGTCACACTGGCGGACGACACGCCGGACCCGACGCGGGTCGAGTCATTCCCGGAATCCGTGCGCTGGGACGCAGAAGCGCGGACATTGACCGCGACGGCAGTGATTCCCGAACGCGAGCTGCTCGTCCTGGTGGCCGCCGGCGCGCCCGCGGATTTCCGCGCGGCCGCCGATTCGATTTACCGCAATTCTTCGGTGCTGAAAGTCACCTTATGGTGGCTGATCCTGTTCTACCTGCTGTGTACGATGGGCGAGTTGTGCCTCTCCCCGGTCGGCCTCTCCTTGGTCACGAAGATGGCCCCGCCGCGCTATGTCGGCCTGTTCATGGGCCTGTGGTTCCTCTTCACCGGCGGGATCGCGAATTTCCTGGCGCACTTGATCGGCGGCCAGTGGGGTACCATGACGCCGATCGACTACTTCATGATTTTTGGCGCCCTGTCGCTCGGCGCGATGCTGCTCATGCTGCTGATGGTACGGTTGCTGAGGCGGATGATGCATGGCGTGCATTGAGCCTCTTCTCCCGCGTTTCCGCGGGCGGCGCTCGTCGTCAGGCTGGCCGGCGGCAACGCTGGCGTGCGAAGCCGATCGGTTCGGAACCGGTTTTGCCGCCGACCGCTTCAAAATGCCTAAATCAACTCGTGCTATTAACAAATCGCACGGTGGCTGTTATTATGCCGGCATAGGAAAAGCAGGGGAGGGTACGCTCGGTGGCGAAAACGGCCGAACGTTTGTCCGAGCGTCGCACTCGTCAACGCACGTTGTGTGACGGGCGCCCACCTCGGGTACCGTGGCCTCAACCCGCGCGACTCGCGGATGCGGGGGCTGGCACGGCGCGAACCATTCGCCCAACGCCTTTTTGTCGGTAAAGGGTCGAAGGGCAACGTAGGGCGGCATCCCCAGCCGACGTGCCTCGCCCGCCAAGTGGGGTAATCATGAAGGCCCGAAAGAAAAAACCTAACATCGTTAGCGTTCATCTTGCGCCGGAATCTAAGGCCGCTCTTGATCGGGCCTGCAAGGAGCGCGGGATGACGATCAAGTCGCTGCTCGGCCGCTTGATCGAGTGGTTCAACTCGATGAACAAGACCGAACAGTCCATCGTGCTCGGACAGGTCGAGCAGACCGACGTGCAGGCCCTGGCCGAACTACTCGTCCACCGTCGCGCGCGTCGCGGCAACGCCCGGCCCACAGCGACCGCGAAACGCGCCCGGCGCTAGGGCCTCTTTACGCCGGCCGGCTTTGCGTATTCGAAAGTGCGCCGGCAGGAAACCGTGGCGTTGTAAAGGAGCCCGGCCTTGTGTGGCGCCGGGGGTACCCCAGCCGGGCCGACTTTCCGGCACTCGCGGCGTTACGAAACTGCTCATCCCGGTGCCGGTGGCGGGTCGTGGAGCTGGATGATATCGTCGAGCGTCAGGCCTTCGGCGTTGTCATCGCGCGACCAGACGCGGTCGTCCGACAGTCGGTAGAAACCCGGACCCACGTACCACGCGCCGCCCTCATGCAATTCGATCCAGCGGCCGGCTGCGCCACGCACCGCCGCCAGTTGATAGTAATAGAGTTTGCCCTGCCACTGCTCGACGTAATACGTGCCCGGCGCCGGCGCGGTTTCGTCCACGGGTGGCGCTTCCAGCGGGCAGCCGCCGAGTACAAGCCCTCCAACGCTCAGCAGGCAAGACCCCAGAGGGAACAGCCCTGCGCGATAATTCATTGGCCCCTCCTCGTGACAATCACTGCGGACGCTTGCGCCCGGCTACTCAATACTAGGCCTGCACACCCGGCGGACGCAGTTGTTTTCTCCCGGTTTTCGCACGCTTCTCCGCGCTTGGGTCCCGTAATCGCAGCCGGGCCAGCGGGCCATCCTCGAGCGGTTGGCCGCGTCGAGACGGCCGTGGCGACCAGGCCCTGAGCCGAGCGTGGGCGCGACGGTACACCGCTGCTCCTGGCGCTGTCCCTCCCGGGTTTGCATCTTCTCCCACTGGGCGGCAGAATTTAAGGTTTGTCAGCCCGATGCCGGGTGAAATCAAGCTTGCGGAGCGCCACTTCAATGCTTTGGAGGCGGTTCTTCATTCCGACCACCAAAGAAATCCCCAAGGACGCCGCTGCGCCCTCGCACGTTTTGATGCTGCGGGCGGGCCTGATTCGACAACTGGCGGCGGGCACCTATAGCTACCTGCCCCTGGGCTACCGCGTCCTGCGCAAGGTCGAACAGATCGTCCGCGAGGAAATGAACGCCGCGGGCGCCATCGAGCTGCACATGCCCGTCCTCCAGCCGCTTTCGCTCTGGGATGAAACCGGCCGCACCGAAGCGATGGGCGAGGTGCTGCTGCGCCTCGGCGGCCCGCCCGGCGATTGGCGACCCAACACCGTCTTGGGACCCACGCACGAAGAGGTCGTCACCGAAATCGCCCGGGCCTACCTCAACAGTTACAAGCAACTGCCCATCAACCTCTACCAGATTCAGACCAAGTTCCGCGGCGAGGCCCGGCCCAAGAGCGGTGTCTTGCGCACCCGCGAGTTCCTGATGAAGGACGCCTATTCCTTCCACGCCGACCTCAAAAGCCTGGACGAGGGCTACCACAAGATGTACAGCGCCTATTGCCGCATCTTCGGCCGCTGCGGCCTGCCCTACATCGCCGTCGAGGCCGAGAGCGGGGCGATCGGCGGCGATGTCTCGCACGAATTCATGGTGCTCACCCCCGCCGGCGAAGACCAGGTCGTGCTCAGCGACAACGGCGACTACGCCGCCAACCTTGAACGCGCCTCAGCGGCAGCCTTGCCCGCGCAGACCGACGAGATACAGCAGATGGAAGAGGTCCACACGCCGGGCTTCGGGAAGGTCGAAGACGTTTGTCGCTTCATGGGGACCAGGCCCGAGCAGATGATCAAGACGCTCGTGTACGTCGGTGCCGTGCGGCAAGAGGACGGCTCGGAGAAGAATCTGCGAGTGGTTGCGCTGGTGCGCGGCGACCATGGTATCAACGACCACAAGCTCAACAAGGCGGCGGGGTTGACGCTTGAACTGGCCGATCCGGTAACGATCGAGCAGGTGACCGGGGCCGTCGTCGGCTTTGCCGGCCCGCAGGGGCTCATCGACCGGGCCGACAAGCTGGTCATCGATCGTGACGTGGCAGCGATGCGCAACGCCGCCACCGGGGCCAACAAAACAGACTACCATGTCAAGAACGTGAATCCCGGCCGTGATTTTCCGCTTGAAGGCGAAAAGGTGGTCGTCGCCGACATCCGCAACGTGGTCGATAACGACCTCTCGCCCACCGGCAGCGGCAACCCACTGCACATCCGGACCGCGATTGAGGTCGGACACGTCTTCAAGCTCGGCACCAAGTACAGTGAGGCGATGCGCGCCACCTTCCTCACTCCCGAGGGTAAGACGCAAGCGTTCATCATGGGCTGCTACGGTATCGGCCTGAACCGCATCGTGGCGGCCGCGATCGAGTCGCAGCACGACGAAAACGGCATCATCTGGCCGATGTCGATTGCTCCGTTCGAAGTGCTGATCCTCGCGCTCGACCCACGCGACCAGGCGGTGATGAAGACCGCGACCGGAATCCACGACAAGCTGGCCACCGCGGGCCTCGATGTGCTGTTCGATGACCGCGACGAGCGCGCCGGCTTCAAGTTCAAGGACGCCGACCTGATCGGCATCCCGCTACGCGTGATTGTGGGCAAGAAGAGCCTCAAAGACGGCGTGGTCGAGGTCAGCCATCGCCGTGACGACGTCAAGCGGAAATTCCCGCCCGCCCAGGCGGTGAAACATGTGATCAAAGCCGTCAGCGAGGAACTGGCGGAACTGGCAAAGTAGCAGCCAGGGTCGCGTCGGCCGATCCGACTACGTAGATCACATACCGTCTCGTAAAGGCACGTTCTGGTCCGCCCGCGGCGGATCCGTAGCGGCCCCGGTCATCCCGGGCGCCTGCCACTCGAGCCCAGCCGAGCCACGCGTTCTCCTTCACCGCGGTCAGCCTTCACCCGATAAACAGGGAATACGGGCGTCGTCGTACCGGTCACAGGGTCGCCTATGTCAGCTAAGCGCAGGAAACGCCCTCGCCGGAATCGGGAGCGAAGAAGAATGGCTGCGGTCCGACCCCGGCAGGCCGCGGCCAGTCCGGCTACGTCCGGAGCGAATCCTTTCTCCGACGTTGGGAAGATCGCAAGCACCGACTGCTCGGCCGGACCGCGCGTCGTCGTGGCCCTTGCGACCACGGGCCGGATCCACGAACAGACCTTGGCTTCGGTGCACGCGATGATCCGAGCCACACGCAAAGCCACGTCGCTCGACGTGTGGTGGCAAAACGCCTACCCCGGCGGAAACTGCCGAAACCTGCTGGTCGAGCGCTTCCTGGCCGACAAGACGAAGACCCATCTGGTCTTCCTGGATACCGACATGGGCGTGCCGGAGCGTGGGCTCGATCTACTGCTGGAGAGTAACGAGCCCCTGGTCTGCGGCCCAGCCCCGATCTGCCGGCTGCGCAACGAGGCTGCATCACCACACGCCTGGTCGTATGAATTGACCACTAACGTCATGGACAACAGCGATCCGGCGTCACGCGGACGGCCTGCCACTCCGGAGGACACCACTATCAGGTACACCCGGCGGGCCTACGAAGCGCTTCCGGACCAGGTGTTTCGCTGCGACGCGACCGGCATGTCGTTCTGCCTGATTGCTCGCGAGATACTCGAACGCATGACGCCGCCCTGGTTCTACTTCGTCGCGTCATCCGACCGGCGGACGGTCGGCGTGGATGTGTACTTCTTCCGCAAAGCCAGCCAACTGGGTTACCGAGTGGCCGTGCACCCGGAGGTTTGGTGTGACCACATCAAAGAGACGGACTTGACCCACCTCGAGCAGTTGCTCGGCGATCGGGCGCCCGATCCGCAATGGAACTGGACGCCCGGGGATTCGCCACCCCGCACGATGATAGTGGCGTGTACGACACGCCGCTGGTTGGACATCCAGACCGCCGAGTACCTGCTCCGCTGGCAAGAGCAGTTGGGCGATCGCGCCGGGCTACGCATGATTTACTCGAACGACGTGGGCGCGGCGCTGGCGCGTGCCCTGCGCGAGCCCGCGCTTCAGGATCCAGGCTGGGAGCGTATCATGCTGCTCGGGCCGGACATCGTTCCCACGAATGATTTGGTGCAGCGGTTGGGCTCGATCGACGCGCCCATCGTTTCCACGCTCAGCCGCGGCCTGGTCGACGGCCGGCTCGCCTACACCTTCGCGCGGCGTGATCCCGCGACTGGGCGGATCGAGTATCCGACGCAACTCTCGCTGTCGGAGATTACCGAGCCGTTCGCAGCCTACACCGTGGACTTGAGCTGCAGCCTGATCAAACCCGAGACCTGCAAACACGTGCCGCAGGCCGCGCGCTATGCCGTAGACCAGCCCGACCCGGCGCGGGCCTTCAGCGAATGCTTCGTCGAGCTGGTCCGGCAGGAGACCGGGCGCGACCCGGTGGTGGCGCCCGTCGTCGTGCAGCGGCGGGCCGACGTAGGATTGCTGAGCCTGCTGCGACTCAAACACAAGCTGCAAGTCGAAGAACGAGCGCGAGCTGCGGAGCGCCCGACCGTTTGCGTATGAAGCCACGCAGAGTACGTGGACCCGACCGACAGGCTTCCAATCCCATCGTGCACTTACGAGGGCGAGGCGCAAACGGTAGTGACCGTAGGGTGGGCACCGCCCGGCATTCTCCTGGCGCTATGGCTTGAGGCCGTCATCGATCAATTGGTGCACGTGGAGGCTGTTGCGCACAACGAGCCTGCCCTTATATGGGAAGATCGTCCCCTTGCCGCCCAGGCCGTTGATCTCCCAGCTTTCGGGCTCGATCATGTTAAGAATCAGTTCCTTGAATTCCTGCAACTTTTCATCTTCGGTGGTGATCTCCCGGCGCGGGGCTTCGTCAATGACCTCGCCGCCGCTGGATCGGCTGGGCGGTGGTGCCGTTCGCCGCACGCGCGTGCGCCGGACGATGCCCTCGGAGCCTTCTCTCGTGCCGTCACCCTTGAAATACGGGACGTCGACTGTAATGTCCTGGACATCGTAGACCCGCGTGACCAGGTCGCGGCTCAAGTCATCGTGGGTGGAAAAAAGAAACAGGTCGGTGGAGGCTTGGTAGGCCAGCGTGACGCCCGATTCAGCGGCCGCCTCGTTCATGATCACCCACAGGATCTGCGACAGTTTCTTATCGCGGGCTTTCACCGTGATCGGCGTTTCGCGCGTGATGCCGAAGTCCTCCAGCACCTTCCAGCGCACGTACACGATGCCGCCGGTATATTCCTGGAGCCACTCCATAACCTTCTCGAGCGGCACCTTTTCGAAGTTGACCTCAGGGATGCGGCCGTTCAGGAGCTGCTGCACGTCGCGTTCGGGCTGGGCTTGCGTCCTGGCTTTGTCTGATTTGGCTTGATCCTGGCGGGCAGTTTTGGCGCCTGGTTTGAGCTTTACGTCGGCCTTGCTGTCGGGTTTGGCCGGGGCGGTCGTCGGCTGAGTCTGTCCGAAGGCCAGCGCGGCGATGGTTCCGAGAGCAAGGCAACAGAGACAGCGTCCCATGGGCGGGCTCCTTCGCAGGCGGCCGCGATCTCCACGCAGCCATTACATTTTACGCCTGCCGTGGTGCGGAATGAAGCGGTCCGGCCCTGCCCCGGCCGTAGCTATCGAAGCCACGAAGGAGCATTGTGGGGGAGCGCAAAGCTCCGCTTTGCGCCGCGGGGGGTCCCACGGGTCCGCCTTCGGCGGATCCGCCCGTGCCGGTCGTCGTTCCGCCATCGCGTCTCGTTGCTCTCTCGATTCCCACCGGCCGCGGCGAATCGCCGTGCGCGTATCCTGGCGTCAAAGTCCGTTGTTCAGCAGCATGCAGGCGTGGATTGCCGACAGGCAGCGCTCAAATCATCACTCGTATGTCGACGGCCTTGGCTCCATGCTGGAAAGCGAAGAGTGGATTGATGTCCAGCTCACGGATTTCCGGGTGGTCGACGAGCATCTGCGAGACGCGCTGGATGATCTCTGCCAGCGCCGCTAGGTCCACGCCGGCCTGACCACGTACGCCGGAGAGCAACGGGTAAGCCCGCAACGATTCGATCATATCGCGGGCCTCGCGCGCGGTAACCGGCGTGATCTTGAAGCTCGCTTCTTTCAACACTTCGACATAGATGCCGCCCAGGCCGAACATGACAACATACCCGAGACCCTCCACCGCCTCGGCCCCCACGATGACCTCGTGCCGGACGACGGGCGAGACGCCCGTCCCACCCGGCAACTGCTCTTGAACCAAGAGCCTCGGCGACGCCTCGGCGAATTGAGCGACTACACGCCCGGCCTGCTCTCGCAGCGCATCTCGATCGCGGATATCAAGAACCACGCCGCAGCTTTCCGTCTTGTGGACGATGGACACGGCATCGACCTTGAGTGCGACGGGATAGCCGATCTCTTCCGCCGCCGCCAGGCATTCGTCCACGTTGTCAGCCGCCCTGTATTGGGCGACGGGAATCCCGTAACAGGCGAGCAGATCGAAACCCTGATCGGCGGACAAACACCGCTGGTGCGAGAATCCCTTCTCGCACCCTTGGTCGGGGGACGCAACGTTTCTCGCAAGAGCAGCCGCGATGATTGCCCGGGCTCGCGCGGCATCTACATCAGAGAACGAAACGGGCCGCTCGGTGGGGCGCTTTAGGAGGGCCGCGTAGCGCCCCATTGATGCGAGAACCTTGGCACCCGCCTCCGGCATGTCATAGGTCGGGACGCCACTGTCACGGATGACCTTGAGCGTCTCCGCCCAGCTTTTCTTCTCGGTCATGACGGTGGCGACGATCGGTTTGTGCGACCGGCGGTTGGCCTCGGCGATCTCGCGGGCGACACCCAACGTGTCCACAAAGAACGGCGTGACGAAGTTCAAGAAGATCGCGTCGATGCCGTCGTCATTCATCAAGGCCTTGATTGCCGCGGCGAAATGTTCGGGGCCGGCAGTGGCGAGCACGTCGATGGGATTGTTGACTGATGCCTCGGGATAGAGCTTCTCTCGCAACAACACCTCGGTTTGCCTCGACAGTGGTGGCACGACCATGCCGCCCTCGATCAGCTCATCGGTGGCGATAATTGCCGGTCCGCCCGTATTGGCGATCATGCCCGCGCGGTTGCCCGCCGGGACCGGCTGGGAGGCAAACCCGATGGCCGCCTGGCAGAGCTCCTCGGTGTTGCGGAAGGATACGATGCCCGCCTTTTCGAACACAAGTTCGATCGCCGTGTCTTGTTTCAGCAGCCGCCCCGTGTGTGATGACACGGCCTTGGCCCCCTCGGCGGTTCGCCCCACCTTCATGGCGAGGATGGGTTTTCGGCGGGCCACTTGTGTCGCCGTCTCCAGAAACGCCCGCGGGTCCGGCAGGCTCTCGATATGCACGACGATGACCTTGGTCTGCTCGTCCTGGCCGTAGTGCT
>JBHHZX010000171.1:0-8525 GCA_046758265.1 Phycisphaerae bacterium | reverse complement strand
GCCGCGGAGGTCCTTGAGTCCGTTGCCGGTGATCAGCCCGACGACGGACGCCTGGCGGTCAACGAGGCCCTGCCGGCGGGCTTCGGCGACACCGGTGACCGCGGCCGCCGCCGCGGGTTCGGCGAAGATGCCAGTGAGGCGCCCGGTGTCGCGCACGGCCTGCTTGATCTGCTCGTCGGTCACGGTCACGAACGTACCGTTGCTATCCCGGACCGCGCTGACGGCTTTGCGCCAGTTGCGCGGCACGGGAACGTTGATGCTGTCGGCGTACGTGTCACCGCGATTTTCACCGGCGAGGTACCGGTCCCACTCGGCGAGCGCTCCGGTCTCAAACGCTTTAGCGATGGGCGCGACGCCTCCGGCCTGCACGCCGAGCATGCGCGTTTCCCAGGCGATCACGCCGACGGCCTTCATGTGCACAAGCCCCTTGTGGACGCCCGCGATCGAGCAGCCGTCGCCGACGCTGCACACCACCCAGTCAGGTGGGTCGTCCGCGCACTGCTCGGCGAGTTCGAGACCACCGGTCTTCTTGCCCTCCACGAGGTACGGATTGATCGCGCAGTTCCGATTGTACCATCCGAAGTGAGCGCACGCCTGGGTGCACAGGTCGAAGGCGTCGGCGTACGAGCCGCGGACCTTGAACACGCGAGCGCCGTAGGCGAGCAATTGCGCGAGCTTACCGTCGGGGATCGTTGCCGGGACGAAGATATTCGCCCGCAAGCCCTCCACCGCGGCACAATGGGCGAGACTGCTGGCGGCGTTGCCGGTCGAGGCGCAGGCGATCTGCGCGAAGCCGAGTTGCCGGGCGTGCGCGACACCGACCGAACTCGCCCGATCCTTGAACGAGCCGGAAGGATTGCGACCGTCGTCCTTGAGACGCAGGCGGGCGACGCCGAGCGCCCCGGCCAAACGCGGCGCATCGGTCAGTGGTGTCCAGCCAACGCCGCCCTCGGTCGGGCAGTATTCGTCGTCGAGCGGCAACAGTTCACGGTACCACCAATGCGAGCGCGTTCGGTCTGACAGCGCGCGGCATGTCAGCGTCTCAGCGGCACGGTCGAGATCGTACTGCACATCCAGAATGCCGTCGTTGAGGCCGCACCTGGGGCAAGTCATGCATTGGCCGGCGGCGAAGCTGGTTTTGCAGCGCACGCAGGTGAGTTTGGTGACCAGGGACACGCGGCGACGCTCCAAGGAGATCGGGCAAGCGGGTAGTATATCGGCAAAGCGATCGCCGTGACGCCAGCACGCGCAGGTCTGGTCGTAGCTCGCGGCGCGCGGTGCCATGCCCAAGCCGAAGGCGCGGGCATGTCGTCGGCTCTTCGCGGCGTCAGTTGCGTGCTGGGCGGAATCGGGGCCGACGTGTTCTAGCACTATCGGACTGCGTCGTATCGCCGGGCGTTCCACAAGCTGTTCGTCATTGCGACGATGAGCCTGCTGCCGCGCTTCGAGCACCCGGCAGAGCTGCTCAGGCAGCTGTTGGAGAAGTCACGGCCGCGACGGATGGCGTAGCGGACCGGTGGCATGCCCGCTGCTTTGAGCGGGCATGCTTATCAGACCGCGGCATGTCTCCGCGAAAGCCATGGCCGCTCAGAAGCGGCCATGCCACCCCGCCGTAATTGCCGATTCGGAAGAAGCCATCGGCACTGAGAAGGACCGTGGGGGATGACCGTTAAGCGAAGGCGGCTTCGACCTTTTCGCAGATGTAGTGGTAGGCGAGCTCGTGTGCTTCCTGGATGCGGTCGGCCGCCGTATGTGGCGCGCGGAGGACGTGCGTACACAGCTCGGCCAGCTTACCGCCCGTCTGCCCGGTGAAGCCGATCACGATGGCGCCGCGCTCAGCCGCCACGCGCGCCGCTTCGAGCACGTTCGGCGAGTCTCCGCTCGTGCTCAGCAGCCAGACCATGTCGCCGCGCTGCACCAACCCTTCCAGTTGCCGGGAAAAAACCCGTTCGTAGCCAACGTCATTGCTGATCGCGGTTAACGCCGAGGTGTCTGTGGTCAGTGCGATGGCGGGCAGCGCCCGGCGCTTGCGCTGATAGCGCCCCAACAGCTCGGCGGCGATATGCTGGGCGTCGGCCGCACTGCCGCCGTTACCAGCGACGTAGACCCGCCCGCCGGCGCGAAGGCAAGCGATGATCACCTCGACCAGCGTGTCGAGCGTGGGAGCCAGGCTCTCCATTTTAGAGACGACCCGGACGTGTTCGCTCAGAACATCCCTCCAGTCACGGGGGAATTCGCTCATGGATCACCTTGGCGTCATTGCGGAACGGATGCGATCGAGCTCGCCGGTGGTGCTGTAGCCCTCAAGCAGTTCGATCAGCTCGACGCGGCCGCCGCGCGACTCGACGAACTCCCGCCCGATCACGCCCTTGCCGGCCCAGTCGGAACCCTTCACCAGCACGTCGGGGGCGATCTGCTCGATCAGGCGGCCAGGATCGGGCTCGTCGAACAGCACGAGGTAATCGACTGCTTCGAGGGCGGCGAGGATGCGAGCGCGATCTTGTTCGTTGCGAATCGGGCGGCCGGTCCCCTTGCTTTGGGCGCGTACCGACGCGTCACTGTTCAGACCGACCACCAGCAGGCTCCCGCGTGCCTTGGCCTGTTCCAGCAGCTCGAGATGCCCCGGATGCAGCAGGTCGAAGCAACCGTTAGTGAACACGACAGTTTCGCCTCGTTGCCGTCGAGCGTTCAGTTCCGCCGCAAGCTCCGTCACCGGGCGGATTTTTCCTTGGCCACCGCCATGGCCACGCTGCAACTCGTTGACCACCTCCTCGCGCGGGATCGGCACGCAGCCGAACTTGCTGACCTCCAGGCCGCCGGCGATGTTCGCCAGCGGCACCGCCTGTTCGAACGCGGCGCCGGCCGCCACCGCGACGGCGACCGTGGCCAAGACGGCGTCGCCGGCGCCGGTGTTGTCGTAAACGGCCCGCGGCTTGGTCGGGAAGCGCTGGACGGAACCATCGCGCCGCACGAGCCGCGCTCCGTCCCGTCCCAGCGTCACGATCAGCGCGTCCAGCTCCAGTCGCTCGACCAGGCCGGCCGCTGCCGGATCGAGCTCTTCATCGGTCAGTGCCCGGCCGACCCCCAGCTCCAACTCGGCCCGGTTCGGTGTCAGCAGCGTAGCACCGCGATACTTCTCCCACTCGCCGGAGCGGGCCGGATCGACCAGCACCGGTTTGGAGTGCTCGCGCGCCGTCGCGATGATTTCCGCGCAAACGTGCGACGACAACAGGCCCTTGGCGTAGTCCTCCAGACAGACGACGGCGGCGTCAAGCAGCGCTGCCTGCACTGCTGCCACCAGACTCGCCGCATCCAATGCGGTCGGCGCACGCACGATCTCGTCGTCAACCCGCAGGATTTGCTGGCGGTGGCGATGCTCGGCCAGACCGACCAAGCGCGTCTTCGTGATCGTCGGCCGGTCATCGACGCGCACCAGACCGTGCGTGTCTGCGCCAGCCTCTGCCAGAAACCGCTCAACGCGGTCGCCGAACGGATCTTTTCCGAGCAGCCCGAAGCAGCGCACCTGCGCCCCGAGCGCGAGCACGTTCAGCGCGACGGAACCGGCCCCGCCCACGCGGTCCTGCCGCTCGCGCACCCGCAGCACCGGCACCGGCGCCTCGGGGCTGATCCGCTCGGCGTCGCCGAAGACATACCGGTCCAGCATGAAGTCGCCGACCAGCAACACCTGGCGGCCGGCGAAGCGTTCGACGATGTCGATCAGTTCAGACATTGAGTGTATTGATAACGCGCGCCCCACGTCCTAAAGCGTCGGCGTTGACCGACGAATCTCGTCCAACAGTTCCCGCGTACCATGCTGGTCGCACCAGCGGTATACGTAGTCCCAGTCAATTCGGTCGCCTTGCACGGCGATAACGTTTCGCACGTCGTCAGTGTCTTTCGTGCGTTTCCCTTGTCGTGACCAACGTAGTTTCGTGATGATGACATCTTCCGCCGTGGGATGATACACGTCCCGGTTCCACACCTGCATGACCCGCCGGCGGGCGAAGCGCTCACGGTCATGCGGGTCGTCAGTGGCGCAAAACAGCTCGATCCGGAACGGGCTGTCTTTCACGTGAAGAAGATGACGGCTGGTCCCCGTCACTGTCTCAAACGACATCTGCGGATCAAGACGAAAGCGGCTGCTGAGCCGGGAGCACAGATCAGAAAGCGCGTGGGGCCGCATCTGGACCACAAAGTCGGCGTCTTTCGTAGCCCGGGGCACGCCGTAAACATTGCAGGAATGCGCGCCGACGAGCATATAGGGTACGTTCGCTGCTTCCAGCGCGTCGACCATCGCGACGACCGCCTCGTTGCTTGTCACGCTGACTGCTCCAGACGCCGAGCGATCTGCAGACGATACCGCAAAACCTCGTTCACGCGGGCCTCATCGGCTTCGGGAAACTGCCAGCGAATGCCCGCCTTCATCCGTTCGCACACGTCGTCAAACAGCTCGCCGCCGGCCCGCACCTTTTCCTCCGGTGACATCGCGCGTGCGGCGAGCACCTCCTCGCGATAGAGCGCGTCGATCAATTCCTGCGAAGGCGCTGACATTGCCCGTCTACTCGCCTGTTCGTCTCACCGTCACACGCAGGCACAAACCTGTTTCGCCGCGTCGGTCAGGTCGGTCGCGGTCCGGAGCTGCTCGATGTTGGCCTTTTCGAGCATCTCGCGGGCCACCTCGACGTTGGTGCCCTCGAGCCGCACGACCACCGGCACGTCGAATCCGATTTCTTTGGCCGCCTTGATCAGCGCGTCGGCGATGACGTCGCAGCGGGCGATGCCGCCGAAGATGTTGATCAGCACGGCTTCGACCTTTTCGTCGGCCAGCAGGATGCGGAAGGCCTCGACGGCGCCTTCGGGGGTGACGCTGCCGCCGACGTCGAGGAAGTTGGCCGGCTCGCCGCCGTGCAGCTTAATGATGTCCATCGTGGACATCGCCAGCCCGGCACCGTTGACCAGACAGCCGATGTTGCCGTCGAGCGCGATGTAGCTGAGATTGTGCTCCTTGGCGTGCAGCTCGGCCGGGTTTTCTTCGGCCGCATCAAACAGCGCGGCGACGTCGTCATGGCGGAAGAGGGCGTTGTCGTCGAAGTTGAACTGGGCGTCGATCGCGAGGATCTTTCCGTCGGGGGTCCGGACCAGCGGGTTGATCTCGGCCAGCGAACAGTCCTTCTCGACGAAGAGCTTGGCGAGCTTGAGCATGATGTCGCTCGCCGCCTGGGCCTGTTCGCCTTGCAGGCCGATCGCCGCCGCCAAAGCCCGGGCCTGAAAGCGCTGCAAGCCGAGATGCGGATGGAACCAGGCCTTCTTGATGGCGCCGGGATTGCGGGCGGCGACTTCCTCGATCTCGACGCCGCCCTCCGCACTGGCCATCATGACCGGGCAGCGCTTGGCGCGATCGACCACGATACCGAGGTAGAACTCCTTCTCGATATCCACGGCGCGGGCGAGCATGATCTTGCGGACCTTTACGCCGTTCGGGCCGGTCTGCTTCGAGACCATCGGGCTGGTGAACATGCGCGCGGCGTGTTCGGCGGCTTCGTCGGCCGTATCGATCAGCTTGACGTAGCCCGCCTTGCCGCGGCCTCCGGCGTGGACCTGAGCTTTCACGACGACCTTGTCGGCGCCCAGCTTGGCAAACGCAGCTCGCGCATCTTCGGGCTTGGAAATGACCTCGAAGGCCGGAACGGGAATCCCCGCTGCCTGCATCAGTTGCCGGCCCTGATATTCGTGAACCTTCATGCCCGCTGCTCCCATCACCAGCCGCCGTCCGCGACGCGGACGGATCTGTGAACCGCGAAGTTTACTCGGATTCGCAGTCCCATGCCAATTCCGCCTTGTGCAATCGCACCGTTGCGACGGGCCGCGCTTCGCGGATAATTGCGGATCGGATTGCGAACCGTCCCGCAGACTGCTGACGCGCGCCCAGTCTCCGGTTTCAGAATTCATGCTTCGTGAACTGATCGACATTGCGGTCCTGGAAGATTTCGTAGCCGGCCTGGCCCGCGCGAGCGACCTGCGCGTCGCCGTCTACAGCCTCAAGGGCGACCTGATTGCGGCTGCACCGCCTGACCCGTCTGCTGCCGCGACGCCCGTGCTCAGGAAGCTGCCGCGACGGCTAAACCTGGTCAACGTCTTACCGGCGCGCGAGCCGCCCGCCGGCGTCGCGTTCGTCGAGCATGGGGGATTCTGGACCATCATTGTGCCGGCTCACGTCAGCAAGAGCGTGGTGGGCTTCGTCGGCGTGGGCACGTTCCGAACCCCAGATCAGTGTGCTTCGCCGGGGACGGGTGCCAGCAGCGCGGCTCTGGAGGCGCTGCCGGTGCTGGAACGTGGCGGCGACGCGCGGGGCGTCGTCATCGGTCGCTGGGCGTCGCGCATGCTGGCCAACTGGGGCCTGAGCGAAGCTCGCCTGGACGCAGCCGCGGAAGAGCTCTCGTTGCTGGGCGATATCGGCGAGCTGCTCAGTGGCGAGCAGGATTTACAAACCGTGCTGGACCGCCTCGTCGCAGAGACGGCCCGGGTGATGAATTTGCAGTATTGCAGCTTGCGCCTGTACAACCCGCGGAGCGAGGAGTTGACCGTCGAGGCCGGGTACAACGTCCTGGAGACGTCCGGTGCCGAACAGACGATTCTGCGCTCCGAGAACCCGATCGACGATGAAGCTCTGCGCGGGAGCATCGTGTACGTCGAGGACGCCACGCGTGATCCGCGCATCCGTTTTGCTCAAGAGGCCCGACGGTTGGGAATCGTCAGCGGGCTGGCCACCGGCATGCTGTACCGCGGCGAGCCGATCGGCGTGCTGCGTGTTTACGCCGATCACAAAAAACGCTTCCGTACACGCCATCGCAACCTACTGCGGGCGGTGGCGTCGCAGGCAGCAATTGCGGTCGTCAACGCAAGGTTACTCGACCAACGGCTGCGCAGTGTCGCCACGGAGCGCCAGCTCGAAACCGCCGGCCAGGTGCAGGCGCGGATGGTCCGCACGCCGCGGCCCCAACACCCGAAACTGGAATCCGCGTTGGTGTTCGAGCCCAGTTCGCACGTCGGCGGCGATTTCTGTGACATTTTCATGCTGCCCGACGGACGATTGGCGGCAGTGGTCGGCGACGTGGTCGGCCACGGGGTGCCTGCGGCCCTGCTCATGGCGTCCGCGCGTGGTGCCCTGCGGGCCGGCGCGCGGTGCTCGGCCTGCCTCGCTGAGCTGCTTACGCAACTCAACGACCACATTTGCCGGGAAACCGCCACCTCCGAGTTTGTTACATTGCTCCTTGTCGCTGTGGACCCGGCGGCCAAGAGGCTGCACTACGTCAACGCCGGGCACCAACCAGTGTTGCTGCGGCGCGATAAGGAAATCGTGCAAGCCGACGAAGCCGAGCTGGTGTTGGGCATCGAGCCCCAGCAGCGTTATATCGAGCACACGCTGGAATTGCGTCCGAAAGACTTCGTTTTGCTCTATACCGACGGCGTGGTCGAAGCGATGAATTTCGAAGGCGAGATGTTCGGCCGTCGGCGGCTGCTCAACGCGCTCGAGCAATACGGGGCGCTGCACCCCGATCAGGCCCTGCGCAACGTTCGCTGGGACATCCGGCGTTTCGTCGGGCTGGCCGAGCAGTCCGACGACCTGACGATGGTCGGCCTGCGCGTGCGGGGCGCTGATCAAGCTTAACCCGCGTCATTCATGAACCACAGAGAGCGCAGCGGATTTTGTATAGACCTTTGGCCTCATTCCAAGTCCCCTGGAACACGAACGGCATCGTAGTGCGTTTTCGGGCAGGCTTTTGAGTATATGCGCGGACTCTGCGGTTTCCGCGTCCTGTGTGGTAAACGGTTCGGGCTAGCGGTAGTTCAGCGTGATCGAATCGCTCGACGCGCGCGCCACGATCCACCCGCTCCCGCCGTGCTGTCCGCCTACACAGTCACGAACCCGCGTGAAACCTCCGGGTTTCGGCAAGAGATAAGGGGGCCGGCGCTCAACCGGGCCCTGGTGGGGTTCTCCGCGCAACGCCGGAATACGTGGCTGCTACTGGATATCGACCGCCGCGCCGGCGGTTTCGAGTTCGCCTTTCCACTTCTCGGCGTCTTCCTTGCTGACGCCCTCGAGCAGCGGCTTGGGCGCCCCGTCCACGAGTGCTTTGGCTTCCTTGAGGCCCAGGTCGCTGCGGGCGGCACGGACGACCTTAATGACCTGAAGCTTCTTGTCGCCGGCCGACTTGATGATTACGTCGAATTCGGTTTGCTCCTCGACAGTCGCGGCGGCCGCGCCGCCGCCCTCGGCCGAGCCGGCGACCATCACGGCCCCACCGGCGGCCGGCTCGATGCCATAGGTCTCCTTCAAGTAGTCGGTCAGTTCTTTCGCCTGCATCAGGGTCAGGCCGACGATCTTGTCGCCGATTTCCTTGATCGCAGCGTTGAATTCCCGTGCTTCGTCAGACATTGCTGCCAACTCCGTGTTAAACGTTCTCGATCGCCCTGATAGCCGAAACCCCAGTGGTTTCGTTTAATCCGCCAGGCGGAGCAGTCAG
>JBHHZX010000170.1:0-8527 GCA_046758265.1 Phycisphaerae bacterium | reverse complement strand
CGGCCGTCGACACCGCCGTTGGAAGCATCAGCTTTACGGTCACGCTGCTGGGCGATCTCGATCTTGACAACGATGTCGATCTGAGCGATCTGGCGCTCCTGCTGGCGAACTACGGCTGCACGTCCGAGTGTTCTTCGGGCGACCTGGACGGCGACGGTGACGTCGATCTGAGCGACTTGGCCGCGCTGCTGGCCAATTACGGCGGCTCCTGCTGATAACTAAGTGCCCTGGAGCGTAGCGGGAACGGCGCGTTCCGGTCTTCCGAACAGCCCCGCGAGCGACACAAGCGTCCGTCGTTCGCGGGGCTGTCCGTCCACATGCCCCGTGCCGTCGTTGAAGGCTCTCCGAACTCCCGCCGAGCGGCCGGGATTCTTGACCCGAGAGATGATCCCTGCTCACCGCGGTTGATTCCAACGCACTTGGCCGCCCGTCAGTTGCTCGCCCCCGGGTCAGCCGGAGTGCGGGAAACGCTCGCGTTGTACTCAGCGACGAGCTCGCCCACCAGGCGGACACGCTCGATGTCGCCGCGCGACGAGATCTCATCGCTGATGCCGAGGATGAGATTCGGTGCGAACAGATCGACGCAGCGCTTGGCGCAATCAAAGAGCGTCTGCTCACTAAATGTATGCTCAAAGTACACCGCCGGGATGCCGTCCAGCAGGAACATCTCACCGAGCGCCGCCTTGACCTCCTCGAGCGTTACGTCGCCCTGCGGTTGCGGCGTGATGGCCTCGATACCATCCAGGCCCGTCTCCCTGGCGAACGGCAGCAACTGCTTGCAGTCGCCGTCCCAGTGCGCGCTGACGAACTTGCCGGCCTTATGTAGTAGTTCGCAGCGCCGCTGGTACACGGGCAAGACGTACTTCCTGAACCACGTGGGCGGCAGGAAACCGACGTGCAGATTGTCGCCGAAATTGACGAGCCGTACGGGGCTTGCGTTGATCACCGCGATCAGCCGCTCCTGCGTGACCGCCAACGCTTCGAAGTACCGGTCGCACCTGGCGGGGTAATCTCGCAGCGCGAAAACGCCTTCCTCGACACCCATATCTTCGATAAACAGTTTCTGCACGTTGGCGCGGCAGATAAACATCGTCGGCGCGCCGAGCCCGGCCCACTCCCGGCTGAGGCGGTCGAAGGCCGCCTGATCCCACGACCACATGCGTCGCTCCTCGCGCCACGCAGCGACCCTCATCTCCGTCTCATCCCCGATCGGCCACTTGATCGGCTTGTGCCAGGGCGTGTTGGGCGACCGCCGGTACACGGCGCGCTGCCGGCCGATCGGCGTGTCCCAGATGACCTCGTAGTCGGTGGCGCTCAGTTCATTTCGCGTGACGCGTACTCGCGGATCCTCGTGTGACACGAAGCATTCGTTGAATTCGTAGATGCGGTTCGAACAGCCGAGGGCCCGGTAAAGCTGGGTCGGTGTCATCCCCGTGTAGGGCGCGGGGAGCGGTTCGCCCGCGAACTGCCGGTCGCTGATCCACGCCAGAATGCGCGGCTGCCAGATGATCTTGCCCCCGGCGCGGCGGAACGCGACGTCCAGATGCAGCCGCGTGAAATCCGGATGATCCTGAGCCATGACGTATGCAATCCCGACGTACCGGTCGTGCGCAGATGAAACGTAAGCACCGCCAAATCTAACGCGCCCGGCGTTTCGATCCTACTAATTGCCCATCCCATAACCCCTGTGGCACCGGTTTTCAACCGGTGAACACACAGGTTACAAACCTGTGCCACAGTTGTGGGATAGGCTCTAAAGCACAAGGCAGTGCGACCGCCTGCCGCCAGCCCGGCGGTCGCTCACCATACCAGCCATCGGAGTGGGACGGGTTCGGCGGCACGCCCGCATAGGTGTCAGTCGGTCACGTGCTTCAATACGAACGGCTCGAAGAGCCCGTAGCCGACTGTGGCGTAGCGATCCCCCGGCGGCGGGCCGGTCTCGGGCGCCTGATGAAACATGCCCGGCCAGGCTCGCCCGAGCGGGGGATTCCCGTGATGTGGTCCCAGCGTGTTCTTCAGCGTCCCGATGACCACGACCTCGATTTGATTGGTGCCCGCGCGGATCCAGTCTGTCACATCACATTCCCACGGCGGGCAGGTGATGAAACCGGCCGGTTCTCCGTTGACGGTGACCCTGGCGACGCTCCCGTACCAGGACGGCAACCGCACGTGGTACTGTCCCGATGGGCTCGGCAAGACGAAGTTCTCCAAATAGCCGACGCCGGCACCGTAGAACGAATGCCCTTGCGCGTTCCACGGTCCGAGACGCAGTTCCCGCGCCGGGGCGATTACAAAGCCCTTCTCGGTTGCTTCGAGGGCAAAGTCGCCGAGGACGTAGGCTGATTCGAGTTCGTGGTATACCGTGAGGGGTGAGGCCTTGATCCGGATTTCGTTCTCACCCGCCTGCGCGGCTGCGCTGATGTCGATCTTGCCGAATGCCCGGTCGAGCCACCATGCGCCCTTTTCAGCAGCGACACTCTTGCCGTTACACGTGATCGTATAAAGATCCGGCCGTTCGATCACGACGAAGAGGGACGCGGGCACCTGTTCCTCGATCCTGAAGCGGTAGACGGCTTCGAAGCCGCTCTCCGCCGGGAACCTCTTGGCAACAAGCTCGTCGCGGAATTGAACAGCGCCGTCCCAGGGATTGCGATCCAGGCCGTTTTTCTTGAAGGCGAAGTCCGCCGCCCGCAGGACGTAGGTCGCGTTCTTGGTCTCGCCGGCGGCGACGATGTCCACATAGTCGAGCACCAGGACGTTGAGCTGCTGGCGGCGAATCTCCAGCGGGCCGTCAGCCGTGAGCGTCGAGACCTTCTCCGCCTGCCTCGGTACAGGATCACGCCGCTCGTCAGGGAGGAACAGGAGCAGGCTGCCGGACGGCGGCAGCTCGAAGGCCGTTTGAATGCCGCCTTTGGTGGAAGCGTCGAACGGGTATGGGTGCACCTGGCCGGTTTCGAGGTCCCACTGCTCCACGCCGCCCGCGCGGGCTTGAACGAGACCCGATGCGGGCAACTCGTTGCCGGTGTTGACCAGGAACACGAGTTGTCCGTCGTCGAGATGGCGACGATGGTGGAACAGCAGGCCGGCTTTGCCCGGCGTAGAGCGGATCGCGAAGCCGTCGTTCGTCATTTCCTGTAACACGTCCGGGATGCCGGTCGCCTGAAGCTGCTTCCAGCCGGCGAGCGCGGCGGCCCGCGCGATCCGATCTGACAAACCGCCATCGACTCGCGCGGGCGGTTCGCCGCAACAGAGGACTGTTCCACCGCGCTTCAGGAATTCCTCAAGCAGATCCGCGGTGCGGGCGTTGAGGTTCTCCGTCAGGGGTGGAAGCACTACGGCGTCGTAGCGGCGCCGGCCGACCACTAGCTCCGAGCCGCTAACGGAACCGTGGCGGGAGATGATGTCTTCGCAACCGATGTCGTATTCGACCTGGGCCTTCTCAAGCTCCACCACCATGCCTTGAAAGGCACCGCCGATTTCGCCGAGGTGAGGTTCATTGCCGGCCTGGGTCTGGTACATCCATGCGGAAGTCGTCGGTTCGAGCAGCAAGACGGGGTTGAGCTGCTCGCCGTGCGACAGTGCGACCGACAGCCGGGCGAAGTACGTCGCAGAGACACCATAAGCCTCCCACCACGGCTCATGGTACGAGAAGGTCGGAGGATGATCGCGTTTGCGCATGCCCCGAATGCTCACGAAGGAGAGATGCTGGTTCAGCGTGTTGACGCCGAGCACGTACAGCCAGTCACCAATGCGCTTCATGTCCTCGAAGCGGAGGTCCCATCCGCCGGCGCCGTACGCTTCGCATAGCGTTCTGTTGCGGCCGAGCTGATTCGCGGCGCTGGACAGCTCCTTGACGGCCCGAGCATTGCCGAACTGGGCGTGCGGGCTCTCGTTGTACTCGTTCATCAGCGTGTCGATGCCCGGGCGCTGCTGCCAGGCATACATGGCCATGTTGTCCGGCACGAGCAGGCACCGCGGCCATTCGTGCTCCCAGTAGTGGCCGGTGAATTCCAGACCGCGCTGTTCGCAGTAGTCGTAGTACGGCCGGGCCCAACGCTCGATGAATAGGTCGAGCAATGTCTGAAAGTAGTTGTGGCGTACACGTTTCCAATCGCCCACCGGCCGGTCGAGGCAGGGCAGGTGTTCCAACAAACGGTACGCCCATCGTCGTTTGAATTGTTCCGGCAGGTCGTCGGTCCAAGGCAAGCCACCGGCGGGACGAAGGTGCGGCTCGTCGGTGAACACACCGGGGACCCGCTTGCCGTACTGCTGGCCGACGCTTCGTTCATACGGGGACAAGGTGATCGAGAGAAACTTCTCCGTGACACCAGGATAGAGCAGGTCCACATAGCACTTGCCGCCAAACCATGGTGAATTGCCTGCGCGCTGTACGGACGCGACGAGGTAGCGGGCTTTGGGTAGCAGCGCGTAGGCACGGACCTTCTGCGTGACCTCTTCATACTCTTCACCCGCGAGACGAAAGATCGCGACGGTGTCGTCTCCCGGCTGGATGGGGCGGTCTTCCTCGCGGAAAGCCAAGCCTCGGCCGCGCGACTCCGGCATCGCCTCGGGCACCAGCCCGCCGGCGAAGCCGGACGGATACGAGTTTTCGTCGTAGATCCACAGGTTCATGTTGAGCCGCTCGGCTTCTTCCAAGGCGACCGTCCACAAGCGGAACCAATCGTCGCCCAAATAAGGCGTCATCAGCCCCGGCCGCGGATGCACGAACACCTGTTTGATGTTGCGCTCGGCGAGGTCGCGCAGGCTGGCGACGACTTGCTCCTCTGTCAGGAAGTCATTCCAGACCCAAAAGGGCGCGGAACTGTACTCGCGCGGCGGGTCGGCAAACAGGCGTTTCACGTCCGATGAATCCACCGCTTGAGCCGGGACGCTCAACGCCGCGTGCAAAGCACCGGCGACGACGGCGCAACACAGATACGAGGCCAAAGAATGCAGTTCATTCATGGCGAGCTGCCTCCGTGTCGTTTCCGCCAGCCTCGCGCATTAATGCGCGGGAGTCCGAAACGTCAACGGCCACTTGCCGGGCTCGTGAAGGGGGACGGTGAGCGTACGAGGCGCGCACCTCGCCCGACACGTGGCTGCATGGCATACATAGGTCAGCTTCTGATGGGTCGGCCCGGCCCGTTGCGCCACTGGTCAAATGTACCTGGTGACGTGGCCGTGCCGGCCGTGAAAGCGCGGGGACGAAGCCGGATGCATAGGACGGGTTCATCTCACGGAACGCCTCCGCGAGACAGGGCCGTGAGCAGCTCGCGTTTGGCGGCGCGGTAGGTGGCCACGTCCTTCTCGTAGTCGTTAAACGCGCGGAAGACCCGGGCGATGATCGCCTGCGCCCGAGCGGCGTCGCGGGCCTTCAGGAGCTGGAGCAGCTCCGCGTCCTCCATCCCAATCCGCTGAGCTTCGAAACGCTGGCCCGACAGGGGGCCGTCCTTACCGGGGTAAACGACATGCGAATCGCCTGCCGGGAGGAAGTTCGGCGGGCCGCCGCCGTGCGGGACCACGCTCTGGGTAAACGGGTCCGTGCCGGAACGGTAGTGGTTGAATCCCCAGTGCAGGAACCCGGCCAGATCGTACTTCACCAGCGCCCAGCCCAGGTACGTCGGGCGCAGGCGCTCCTGATCGAGCAGGCGGTTCAGCCATGGCCCGCCGGGGGCCAGACAGGTGTAGACCCAGACCGCATCGCCCGCTGTCTTGCGCGCCTCGAAGAGGTCCCGATGCTTCTGGTATTCCTGCACCTGCGGGCACCAGTGGTCCACCGCGCCGACGAGTGCCAGCGACATGGTCGCTTCGAAGATTCTTACACCCGGCAGGTGCCGCCGAACCTGCTCAGCCAGGGCCTTGTAGCTCTCGGCGTTGGTGTCGGTGGGCTCGTCGGTGAGGTGCTGGAGGTATTCCACCTCTACGGGTAGACGCAATTCCGCGAGCGCCGTTCGCACCTTGGTCAGGATTGTTGCCAGCTCAGCCCAGCCCTGTTCGCTCTTAACATCGCTGCCGGTGAGGCCAAGGTCGAGCCGCGGCGAACTCCAGTCGCCTTTGTGGCGGTGGGCGAGGTGGCCGCCCTCGACACGCGTGAAGCCTCGGTCGAGAAAGAGCCGCACGTAACGCTCGAAGCGTGGGCGGTCGAGGGTAACGGTTCCATCCTTGCCTACGCTGACGAAGTCACGCCAGCGGATCCAGAAGGTGTTCTGCCGCCCGCGGGCCATGAGGTCAGCATAGCGGCCGAGCATCTGCCAGAACGGCTCGCTCCAGGGCTGGCGGCCGTGGCGCTGCGCGATGTTGTCGGGACTGAACCAGTTGGTGTACCCCGGGCTCTGCGGACCGGTCGGCGGGACCGTCACCGGGCAGACGTTCAGCTCCCAGCGGAGCGTCCGCCGCCAATCGCCCGCTTCGAGCGTGAGTTCGTAAGTCCGCGATCCGGCCGCGGCCTCGGGTGCGATCGGCACCTCCACGCGGAGAGCGAGCGCGCCTGCGTTGTTCGCATGGGTAGCGCCTTTGACCGGTTCGAGCACCTCGAAGACGCGGAAGGGCGCTCGACGGATCACGTGCGGGTTTTTCTTGCCATCCCAGACTTCAGTGCGGTTGACGAGGCCGGTGTTCTGCTCGACGGGTACGTCGATCAGCCGGAATGCGCGGCCCTCCGCGACCGGCATATCGTTGAGCGTGAGGCTCCATTGCACGGATGCTCCCGCGGGCAGTCCCGTGACCAGTGCGTGCACGCTGGCCGGCACGCCGCGCGCCGTGTCGCCCGTGAAGCGCTCTACGCCTGATTCGGGGTCCGCATCGGGGAACAGCACGGCCAGCTCATCAAAGAGAGCGGCTTGCTGGCCGCCAGCCGGCAGTGAACAGGAAGCAGTCAGCAAGGTGACAACGATTGTTTGCAGGGTTCTCATGGTCGGTCTCCTACCGGGTCGGCAACGGGACGGAACTGCTCCGGCTGCCTGAACGCTCGCTGAGTGTTCGCGCTCTCGGATCAATCGGCTCGCACGACAACGGTCACGGATACAACGCGCCCATCGCATGGCCGAAAGAATCGTACTGGTGATGCGACCAGCTTGCATCGTTCACGGTTTGCCGGACAGCGCCGCGCGGCACATTTCGCGGTATCTGTTCTGCTGTTCGGAGCCTTCGGGTTCGGCGGCCCCTGTTCGCCAGGCCGAGCGTGCATCCTCAGGTCGTCCGAGGGCAGCGAGCGTCTTGCCGCGCCAGTAATGCGCGGCGGCGTGTTCGTGCTCGTTTGACCGACCGACGCCTAGATTCTCCGGGTAAGTCAACGCGGCTTCGAAATCCCGCAAGGCGGCTTCAAACTTATTGCTCCGCAGACGCTGACCGCCCCGCCCGACATGGGCCCGGTTGAACAGCACCCAGGGCAGGCTGTCGCCCTCCCAGTTGACGAAGTAAGGTGTGGCCTGGAGCAGCTCGATTGCGGCGGTGAAGCGCTCGGTGTCGACGTACAATTGGGCGAGTGTGAGCACGACATCAGCCCGGCGGCGCAGCGCCGACGGGATGGACTGGAGCAGTTCGATCGCCGCGTCGTGTCTGCCCTCCGCCGCCAGAATGTTCGCCAAATCCCGGTAGAGGGTCTGATCTTCCGGTCGGGCCACGATGGCTTTCCGGTAGAGCTGGGCGGCTTTCGCGCGGTCCCGCTCGATCACCTGGCTGTAAAGACCGAGATTGCGGAACGCGATGCTCAGCGATGGATCCAGCTCCGCGGCCTTCTCCCACTGGGCAACCGCTTCGTCAAGGCGTCCGAGGCCGCCGTAGACGTTGCCCAGATGAAAATGCGCGTAGGCGTCATCGGGCTGAATCCTGGCGGCATACTTCAATACGTCTATCGCGTCCGGGCGCGAGGCGAAGACGAAGTCTTTGTATAGCGCGCCGGCCTGCGTCAGGTTGGCACGGGCGCCGTCCTCATCCCCCCGGAGCGCGGCAAACCAGGCCAGGTAATAGATTGGCAGCGGACTACGTTCCGCGGACGGCTGCGCTTCGACACAGACCGCCGAAAGCAGGTGCGCGGCCTCGGATATGAGCCTGACCTCGGCGAAAACAAGGCTCGTCTCGATCATCTGGAAGTCCATGGCGCCGACGAAACCACGCACATCGTCGACGAAGCGATCCATGGCGCTGGTGTTTTGAAGGGCAAGAATCGCTCTGGGGACTAGATCCGTCGGACGCTTGGCGATGTACGCGCGGGCCCGTTCCCGGGCCGTGGCGGCGCTTCCGCTTGCGTATAGTGCCAACAGCAGATGATCCTGCGCCTTCGTGTCGGCCGGGTTGCGGCGCACCGCCTCGGCAAAAGCATCTACGGCCCTTGAGTACTGGTTCAAGCGCATGTAGGCGCGGCCGGCCAGGTCGTGTCCGAGCGGGGCGGGCTCGCGGCAACGCGCCGCGCGCTGCGCACAGCGAAGCGCGTCTCGCACGCTTCCGAGCTTCAGGTGACACACACCCTGGAAGTACCAGGACAGTCCGTCGGTCGGGTCGCGACGCAGCGCTTTGGTCAATCGCACCA
>JBHHZX010000169.1:0-8535 GCA_046758265.1 Phycisphaerae bacterium | reverse complement strand
TTCTGCGAGCTTTCGCTTTGCGAGCTTCTGGTTGGCGGGGCAACTTCAGCGCTCATGCTAAGTCTCCTGCGTTGCAGAGGTTAGCTGCGCGGACGAGGTCGTCGCCGCGTCCGTCCATATTGCGCAACTGAACTGAGTATTGTAGTACAACAGCGCGCGTTTTTGGACCGGCGGTTATCGGGGACGCGTGCGCCGTTGAGGAAGAGGCGCCGGCCGACGAGGAAGCGGAAGAGGAAGAAGCTCCTGAGGAAGAGCCGAACGCCGTTGAGGAACCCAACGAGGCCGGGGAACCGAACGAAGCTAGCGACACCGGCGACGCGGCGGCGTGCGCGCTCTGCGGCCCGCTGGGTGTCTTCTCGTACGCCCTGAACCTCGTTGGCTACGGGGCGTTCCTCGCCTGGCATCGGCGCCGACGGTAGTTGCCACAGGTCAGGCCGCCCAGACACGAGGTGCAGTCAGAGCCCGAAGCGCCAGCAAGGGACGCGCGCAAGGCGGCGCGCCCGGGCTGAACCCTCGCTTGTGCTTCGGGCTCCCTTGTCGGCGCACGACTGCGCACGTCCGTTCAGGCGGTCTCGATCTCGCTCAGACAGACATCCAGGCAACCTGCAAGAAAGTCGCAGTCGGGTTTGGTGATGCACATCGGCGGCGTGATGCGGAGCACGTTGCCGTACTGGCCTCCTTTGCCGAGCAGTAGGCCGCGCTTCTTGGCGTTCTCAAAAACCGCGGCGGTTTCTTCGGTGGCGGGCGCTTTCGTTTCGCGATCCTTGACCAGCTCGAGGCCGAGCAGCAGGCCCATGCCGCGGACGTCGCCGATCAGCGCGTGTTCTTCCTGCAGCTCGAGTAATTTGCCCTTCAGATAGCCCCCGACTTCTTTCGCCCGCTGTCGGATGTTTTCCTCGTCGATGATTTCGAGCACCGTCAGGCCGGCCAGTACCGAGACCGGGTTGCCGCCGAACGTGTTGAAGTGCAAACGCCGGGCGAGGTTCTCAGCGATTTCGGGCCGTGTTGTGCAGGCCCCGAGCGGAGTGCCGTTGCCGATGCCCTTGGCCATCGTGACGATGTCGGGCGTAACACCATAGTTCTCAAAGCCCCAGTAGTGCTCGCCGGTGCGGCCCCACGCGGTCTGGACCTCATCAGAGATGCACAGGCCACCGTGCTTGCGGACGACCTCGTAGACGATCTGAAAGAACTCGGGCGGCGGCACGACGATGCCGCCCACGCCCTGGATGGGTTCGGCGATAAACGCGGCGATCTCACCGCCGGTTTCGCAGCGGATGGTGTCTTCGACGCTGCGGGCACATTTGACGTCGCACGCCGGGTATTCCAGGCCGTAGGGACAACGGTAGCAGTAGGCGTTGGGGACGTGCTTGACGCCGGAAGGCGACGGCAGCGGATACTTCCAGACGCCCACGGCGGTCAGGCCGAGCGTGGCTTCCGAGCAGCCGTGGTATCCGCCGCGCAGCGCGAGCACGTCATAGCGGCCGGTGTGGAGGCGGGCCATCAGCACCGCCAGCTCGTTCGCGTCGCTGCCGGAATTGACGAAGTACGACTGCTCCAGATGCGAGCCCTCGGGAAAGCGGTCGGCCAGCGCCTTTGCGAAGCGCACGATGTTGGGGTGAAGGTAGATCGTCGTAGTGTGAACGAGCTGGCCGGTCTGCTCGCGCAGCCGCGCGGTGATCTTCGGGTGGCAGTGTCCGACGGAGACCGAGACGACACCACCGAGTGCGTCCAGATACTGCTTGCCGGTGTCGTCCCACAAGTACTGCATGTGCCCTTCGACGATGCAAAGCGGGTCTTTGTAATAGTTGAAGATGGCCGGGTTCAAATACGCGCGGCGAAGCTGAAGGATCTCGTCGCGGCCGGGTCCGTAATAGGGGCTGGGCTGGTGTTCGCTGGTGGGTAGCGAAGCAGGAGACGGCGGGACATTTGCGGTTTCTGGCATGCTTCGACTCCTTCCTCGAGAGCGTACTTTCGTTGGCCGGAAAACCGGTGTCGCGGGTGGCGCGGCCGGATGCTCTTGAGACGCGATCGTATTGTTTCGGGTGCGCGGAATCCAGCGGCGGAGACCATTCTTCGCGGGCGGGTGGGCGCGGCGCCGGCTGTGGTTAGGATACCGGGGTCAGCGCCGCGTTCCGGGTTCGCCGGTCTTTCCGCTTTCACAAGGTCTATGATGAAAGCAATGAGCATGCGTCCGGTCCTGATCGTCGGTGTGTCGTTTCTTGCGGGTGTCGGCGTTCCTTCGCCAGGTGCCGGGACGTTGCAGGATTCGACTTCGCCGCAAGCGGATGAGGTTCCCACCGGGCGGTGGGCGGTGATCGAGCGGGTGGGGCGCTATGGTCGGGCGCCCGTGCACACCGACGCGATCGAGGCCGAGATCGTCGCCGGCCGGTGGTCCGCGCCCCAAGCGGGCGACACCGTTCGTGTCTCGGAAGAAGTCGTCAAGACCTGGCAGGAAGCGACACCTGACAAGGACGGCTGGGTCG
The DNA here is from genome assembly GCA_046758265.1 of Phycisphaerae bacterium. Lineage (GTDB taxonomy): Bacteria > Planctomycetota > Phycisphaerae > UBA1845 > Fen-1342 > JALSRY01. The sequence goes on along the minus strand of JBHHZX010000169.1, from coordinate 6,052 downwards.
GTCGCGATGCGTTGCGCGGCGGTTACGCGTGCATGATGGTGGAAACGGATACGGAGCGGACCATGCTCCTGGACGCCGCGGGGCACCGCATGGCCTACGTCAACGGCGTGCCGCGCGCCGGCGATCCGTACAGCACGGGCTGGATTCAATTGCCGGTCCGGATGCAGGCCGGGACGAACACGTTTCTGTTTCATATGCGCCGGGGCCGCGTTCGGGCAAGGCTTGTCGCACCGAAAGCGGACGTGTTGTTCAACACGCGTGATCTGACGCTGCCCGATGTGATCCGCAGCGAGCCGGTGCGCTTGTGGGGCGCGATTCCGGTGATCAATGCGACACCGGAGACGCTGGTGAACGTTTGGGTCACGGCAGTATGCGACGGTGTCCACACGATCCGCACCCCGTTGCCGCCGATACCGCCGATGAGCGTCAGAAAGGTTGGATTCCGAATTGTGGGGCCGCCGGTCGTTGAGTCCGACAGCGTCGATGTCCAACTTCGTCTGTCGCTGGTGCAGGAGGGCGATGAGAAGCTGATGGACACGGCGACGCTCACGCTGGATGTGCGTGGCCCACGCGACAGGCACAAGCGCACGTTTGTGAGCGACATCGACGGGAGCGTTCAATACTACGCGGTCACGCCGGCGCATCCCGAGGCCGGGGACGACTCGCCGTCGGCGCTGTTTCTTACTTTGCACGGGGCGGGCGTGGAAGCTATCGGCCAGGCGCGGGCATACTCGCACAAGTCATGGGGCCACGTGGTCGCGCCGACGAATCGGCGGCCGTACGGCTTCGACTGGGAGGACTGGGGCCGGTTAGACGCCCTGGAAGTGCTTGAGATCGCCATGCAACGCTGGAACATTGACCCGCAGCGCATCTATCTGACGGGGCACTCGATGGGCGGGCACGGCGTCTGGCAGGTCGGCGCGACGTTTCCCGATCGTTTCGCCGCCATCGGTCCCAGCGCCGCGTGGCCGGAGTTCTGGTCCTACGGGGGCGCGGCAGAATATGAGGACGCGACGCCGATCGAGCAGATCCTGGCGCGGGCGGTGTCGCCGAGCCGTACGCTGACGCTTTCGCGTAATTACCTGCATTACGGCGTCTACATTCTGCACGGCGAGCGCGACGACAACGTTCCGGTGAGTCTGGCGCGGAGGATGCGGGCACATCTCGCCGAGTTCCACACGGACTTCGCCTATTACGAACGGCCCGGCGCCGGACATTGGTGGAGTAACGCGTGCGTGGACTGGCCGCCGCTGTTCGACTTTTTCAAGCATCACACGAAGACGGCGCCTCAGGGGGTCCGCCGCATCGAGTTCCACACGGCCAGCCCCGGCGTTTCCGCCTCCTCCTCGTGGGTGACGATCGAGGCACAGATGCGACCACTTGAGCCGAGCTCGGTCGAAATCAGCTTCGATCCGCAGACGCGCCAGTTTTCGGGCACGACGAAAAACGTCGCCCGGCTGGCGCTCGATCTGACCGAGCTCAGCGCGCCGCGGGAGCGTGAAGTGAAGGGTGAGGCGGTTGACGCAACCGTCCTGCCGCCCGGAGAGCCGCTCACGGTCAAGCTCGACGACCAGGCATTGGAGAACATTCCTTGGCCGGACGCCGAGCCGCGTATCTGGCTGCGGTGCGACGGTGAGACGTGGACCGTAATCTCGCGGCCCGCGCCCAGCGAGAAAGGACCGCACCGCTACGGGCCGTTCAAGCAGGCGTTTCGCCATCGTTTCCTGTTCGTCTACGGAACACAGGGTACCGCAGTGCAAAATGCCGCCAGCTACAACAAGGCCCGCTACGATGCGGAGACGTTCGGGTATCGCGGAAACGGTACCGTGGACGTGATCCCTGACGTTGCCTTCGATCCATCAAAGGACCGCGACCGCAACGTGATCCTTTACGGCAACGCCGACACCAATGCGGCCTGGGTGGCGCTGCTGGGCGAAAGTCCGGTGCAGGTACGACGCGGCGCGGTCACGGTCGGCCAGCGCGAAATTACGGGCGACGACTTGGCTTGCCTCTTTGTCCGCCCGCGGCCGGGAAGCGATCGGGCGCTGGTTGGCGCCGTGGCGGGCACCGGCAACACGGGGCTGCGCTTGACGGAACGCTTGCCCTACTTCGTTTCCGGCATCGCCTATCCCGATTGCATCGTCTTGGGCCCGGAGGTGTTGTTGAGCGGCACGGCCGGCGTCCGGGTGGCCGGCTTCTTCGGCATCGACTGGGGTGTGGAGTCGGGAGAGTTCGCCTGGCGCAAATGAGCGCAGCGAGCAGGTGCGGCGAGATGGACGAGCTCGAGCGGGAACAGGCCAACACGATCCGCGAACAGCATCTGCACATCAGCGAAAACTATTCGGAGCTGTACTGCGAGTGTGATTCGTGCGGCCGACGCAAGACGCTGCGCATTCGCGCCCTGAACAGGGCGTTGCACCGCGTCGCGGCCGCGCTCGACGACGAGCTCGGCCAGCGCCTGATCGATTTCTCAACCATCTACTGGTACATCAACGACGCGTTCGCAATTCACGCGGTCGAGCGGAAGTGGCGTGTCTTGCGGGGGTATCTGTACTGCCCGCAGTGCATGTCCACCGTGAAGTGATGCGCAGCGCCGCCTCGATGCTACCTGTCCCGCCGATCATCCTATAAACGCCGCGGTTGCTGTCGCCGCGAGCGCCGTTCTTCGGACCTCGCCGAAAGACAGGTGAGAAACGTCTGGGTCCGTTGACTCGGGCCGGCGCGCACGCCATACGATTCCTTGCACGCACCCCATCTCCGGCATATCTGCTGGCACCGGCAATCGTGGAGTCCGGTGCGGTGAGGTGTGCGGATCGCGGCACCAGCGGTCCGCACACAGCTTTCACGGCTCCGGCGCAGGCTCCGACTCCGCTGGCAGTTCATCGCCTGCGTAGCCCAGGCTTTCCAGCTTCTCGCGCAGCTCGGCGGGCAGGCCGGCGATCTTTGGAGATTGCGGGTAGCGCTGGCGAAACGCCTCCAAAAAGGCGCGGGACCACATGATATCTTGTTTTGCCGCGTCCACGGTCGGTGACTCCTCTCTTGGCAAGGGCGCCAGCTCGCCCGGATCGGCCAGCAGGTCGTAGACGGCCCCCTTGTCGAGCTCGAGGTTCCAGATGGTCTTGCGTTCCGGTCGCCGGAATGACTGCATTTTGAGTCCCCGGGACAACAGTTCGCTGATCGCCGGTTCGTCGCGTTGCGTCTTGCCGCCGGCAAACAGCGGAGCGAGGCTCTGCCCCATCAGTCGCCGGTAGTCCCAAGGCGCGCCGACCAGATCGACGACCGTCGGCAACAGGTCGATCATCCGGACTTGTTGGCGGTGCCGCTGGCCCGCCGCAATCCGTGCGGGATACCGGATGATCAACGGAATGCGAATGACTTCGTCGAACAGCGAGTTGCGGTGTCCTTTCAGCCCATGCTCGAAGAAGGCCGTCCCGTGTCCCGCCGTCACGATGATCACCGTTGAATCGAGAAGCCCCCGCGCCTCGAGCTCTGCGATAATCTTCCCGACGTGTTCGTCGGTCCAGGCGATCTCGCCGTCGTACAGCGCCAGCAGGTGCTCCAGGTCGCGCTTCGGCAGGTCCTTGTTGATCCGCGGATCGGAGAGGAAACGCCGACCGCTGATGTTGCCCCGGTAATCCGGATCAAACCTGGTGTCGTACGGTGGCGGCGGAGTAAAGTCGAAGTGCACGTCCCACATGTGAATGAACATGAAGAACGGATGGCGCATGTTTTCGCTTAGCCAGTGCTGCACCTCCTCCAGGACTCTCGGGTTTGTGATGTTATCCTCTCCGGTTTCCCTCGACGCTGCGGGCCGGTCGCTCAACTGCGGATACGACGTGCAATCGACGTACGTATCGAACCCCTGGTCCAGACCGAAAACCGGATGCAGGTACGGCCCGGAGAAAAAGCCAACCGTCGCGTAGCCGGTGTCTTTCAACCGCTCGGCCAGCGTGTAGTGCCTGTCGTTCAGCCGCCGATCGGCGTCGGTGCAGCCGTGGACCGAGTCGGCCAACCCGGTGAACATGCAAGCGTGTGCCGGGAGCGTCCACGAAGTGCTGCTGATGACGTTTTCGAACAGCGCGCCTTCGCGGGCGAGCTGGTCAATGTGCGGGCTGGTCTTCTTCGGATAGCCGTAGCAGTGCAGGTGGTCGGGCCGCAGTGAATCGATCGAGATCAGGGCCACGTTCGCCGACGTCTTGACGGCCAGCAAGGCCGGCTTCTTGGCCTCCGCCGCCGGGTCCGGGCGGTCTTCCTGGCCGCAGCCTGCCAAGAGCAGCGCCCCGACGCAGATGGGCGCAATTCGGCGAAAGCGAACTGGCACGGACAGCTCCTCGGTACGGGTCTTAAACCGCCAATGGTTGCAGCCGACCGCCGTTATCGTAGCACGGCTAAGACCGGCTGATAATGCGGACGTTTGACACACCCCGCCGCGAGCGCCGCTGTGCTTGGATCGGTCAGGTTAGTGCGGCCTGGAGCCCCGTCATCGCCGCCCCGGTGATCAGCGGTATCGAAAGGTTGTCGTCGAGCTTATGCGCACCGATCTTCAGCGACAGCGCTTCCACGACGGTTCCAATGAGCGCCCCGGCCAAGCCCACCAGCGGCGTCGCACGCAACACGTACAGGGCGATCGCAGCGCCGGAGACAAAGAAAGCCATACTGCCGGCCAGGCTCTTGCCGAGGAAGCGCACCGTTCCGAAGCGAATGCCGACCAGCGACGCCAGCGCGTCGGAAACGGAGAGGAACAACAACACGGTGATCGCGATCGGCTTTTCAAACAGCACGATTGCCAGCAGGTTCGCGACCGTAACGTACGTGGCCCCCGTAAAGGTATGGGCCTCGGTCCTGCGAAGGACCCGGCCCAGCCACCGGTCAATGAACGCTCGAAATCCAGGGCTTAGCCGCCGCAACGTCTCCGCCACAATCGCCACGGCCGCCAGCGGCACCAGCACGCGCAGCATGAATTGCCGGTCCGTCGCCCAGTATGCCAGCGGAAACGCGGCCGAACCGAGGTGGATCAGCTTGCGGCGGATTTCGTCCCCGTAGGTCATATGGCAGATTATGGCCCAATATGTCAAGGGTGCCATGGGCAAGCCTTGCTTGCCCGTGTCGTCCGACGAAGAAGCGTGGGCACGCCGCCACCCGTGCGGCTATTCTGCCTTTGCGCCGGCGATCCGCTTCACGAGGAAATTGTAGAGCCACGCAAAGATCGCGCCGCCGACGAACCCGTCCGGAGCGGCCCAGAGTAGCCCGATCAGGCTGCCGGATGGACTGACGTTGTAGCCGCGGTAAACAAGTCCAACGATGGTCGGTTCGCCCGTCGCCCCCTCGAACGCGATCACCCACCACGTCAGGACGAAAAGCCCGAGCCCCCAGATGATTCCACAGGCCAGTGCGAAAGCGAGAATGTTCAGTTTCATCGGGACTACTCCTTTTCAAACAGATATGACTCCTGCATTTCGAGAGCAGACGCGGCGGCACGTAGGTCGGCTACTTCGATCCGCCAATTCGTTGGGCCACGGCGAGATTGTGTCGGCTTGTTGGACACGACCCACTGCTGCTGCTGGCTCCCAGGCCTCGTGCCTAGACAGCTCGATGGTGGGCACGGCCGGGCCTACGCGTTGCCGATCTCCGATAGCTTCTTCTCAATCAGCGAACCGACGATCTTCGGGTCGGCTTTGCCGCCGGAGAGCTTCATGACCTGGCCGGTCAGAAAGCCGCGGGCGGCTTTGAGCTTCTTGGGGTTGGAGATGGCGTCCTGGACGGCCTTTTCATTGGCCGCAAGCGCCTGATCGACCCAGGCGGCGATCTGGTCTTCGTCGGAGCTTTGCAACAGGCCGAGCTCCTTTGCGAGCCTCGCCGGGTCGAGTTCCGGAGAATCGACCGGCTTGAAGTGCGTGGGTCGGGTCCTTTGACCCGACGATTTGTTCGGCGCGGGCGAGATCGTGTCGGGTCTTGGGACCCGACCTACGAATTCCTTTACGGGTTTCTCACGCGCAAGCTCACCCTCGTCCGCGGCACCCGGCTCACGGACAAGCTCGCGCTTGTCCGTGGC
>JBHHZX010000168.1:0-8562 GCA_046758265.1 Phycisphaerae bacterium | reverse complement strand
CGCATCCGCACCTACAACTTCCCGCAGAACCGCTGCACCGACCACCGCGTGAACATGGATGTCTTCGACCTGGAAGGAATTCTCGCGGGCGAAAAGCTCGACGAGTTCCGCGCCGCCCTGCACGACCGCGACCTGAAGCTGCGTCTGGAGAAACTGTAAGCCGCGTCACCGTTGGCTTCGTCAAGGGACACGGTATCTATCGCCCTCGAGCTGGCGCGCGCGTGGCACTCAAACGGCTTGACGTTTTGACCGATGAGGCGGATTCTCACCCTCGATGACACAAATGACACGGTCAGCACCGGCGAAGATCAATCTGACCTTGCGCGTCGGAGACCTACGGCCCGACGGGTTCCACGAAATCGAATCGCTCGTGGCGCGCGTGGGTCTCTGCGACACGATCACCATCTCGCCGCGCGACGACGGGCGTTTCACGTTGGCCTGCGACGATCCGTCCATCCCGTGCGACGATGCCAACCTCGCGTTGCGGGCCGCCCGCCGGCTGTCCGAAGCGGTCGGCGTGCGCGACCGCGGCGTTCACATCACGCTCCAGAAGCGCATCCCGGGCGGCGCCGGCCTGGGCGGCGGCAGCTCCGACGCTGCCACCGTGCTCATGCTACTCAACGATTTGTGGGAAATCGGCCTTCCCGCGGCCGAGCTGGAGCGCATCGGCGCCGAAATCGGCTCTGACGTACCACTCTTCTTCCATACGCCACTCTGCGTCGTACGCGGCCGCGGTGAACGCGCCGAAGACCTGAGCCGGTCGCTGACCGGCTGGGCGGTCCTCATCCTGCCCGCGATTCATTCGACGACGCGCGACGTTTATGCGGCGTGGGATCCTAGTAGGGCGTACTCGTCCCGCCCGGCACTCGATGACATACTGAAGCACGCCGATCGGGCGGAGACGCTGATGCCGCACTTGTTTAACGACCTCGAAGCACTGGCCTTCGCGATCAACCCGCAGCTTGCCAAACTCGCCGAACGCTTGATCCGACTCGCCGACGGCCCCGTTCGCATGACCGGCTCGGGCTCTGCGTTGTTTCGGCTTCTCGGCGACGCGGCTACGGCCGAGGCGTTCGGCGACCGCGTCCATGCCGAGCTCAACGTGCGGGTCGAGGCGGTACCACTCCAGGGAGTATAAGCACGAAGGCAGGGAGGGTAGCATCGGCGTCCCGCCGGTAGGGGTAGCATCGGCGTCCGGCCGGTAAACTTATTGTCCGCCCGCTTGCGCCCGCGCCCGTGATCGCAGCGCGTTCCGACGCTGCTCGAGTGTCTTCGGATCGCAGATTTCTCGCAGTGGCTGCATGACGAACGGGCGCTCCCACATTCTCGGATGCGGAACAGTCAAGTTTCGTTCGTCGATGACGCGCTCGCCGTACAGCAGCAGGTCGAGGTCGAGCGTGCGCGGGGCGTTGGGCACGCTGCGCTGGCGGCCGTGTCGCCGCTCGACCGCCAGCAGCCGCATCAGCAGCTCGCGCGGCGGAAGCTTGGTTTCGAGCTCGGCGACGGCATTGAGATAGCGTCTCTGTCCCGGCGGGCCGCCGACCGGCTCGGTCTCGTGCAGCCGCGAGCAGCGTACGACGCGGATATCGTTTTGCTCCTCCAGTTCGCGCAGAGCACTGTTAATAATGCCTTCCCGGTCCCCGAGGTTCGAGCCCAACGCGATGAAGATACCGTCGGCTACCATTTCAGCTCCCTGATCCGCGCCAGGGCCGTGCGGGTGCGGTCGAGGTCAACGGTGGTCGCGAAGCGTATGTGGCCTGCGCCGTTCTTCCCGAAACCGTGGCCGGGAACAGCCACGACGGCGGCCTCGTCAAGCAGCTTGTTGGCCGCACTTGCCGAATCATAGCGGGCCAGCAAGAATCGTGCCCGCAGCATCGGCCGGATAACCCGGATCGGTTTCGGTTCGCAACCCCGCCGGAGACTAAGGCAGGCGGATTTGGCGGACAAGCTCTCGCGCAGGGCCGGGGCCGGCTGCGGATCCCGCGGGATTTCCATCGATTCGGAAAGGAGATTCCTAGCCAGGCGCCGGGCCGGCCGATAGCATATAAAATTCTGCAATGAACGGCTGAAGGCAACTTGAGGTAAGCGCGTCAGCGGGTCTGAGCGTTGCGCTCCTCAAGCTCTTACCGGTCGAGGCTGCTTGCCGGCATTTGGACGCCCTGTGAGCGCCACGTGCCGAGCCGGACGAGAATTGGTGCAATGAGTACGGCAACTGCAAAGGACAAACCGACGGGCCGTCGCGTCGGCAAAAAAGTCGAAGAAATACTGCACGCGGCGGTTCGCTTCGCGGGTGATTCCGGCGACGGCATGCAGCTCGCGGGCACGCAATTCACGAACACCTCAGCGGTCTTCGGAAACGACGTCAGTACGTTTCCTGACTATCCGTCCGAGATTCGGGCGCCGTCCGGCACGCTCGCCGGGGTGTCGGGCTTTCAGGTCAACTTCGGCCGTCAAAAGATCTACACGCCGGGCGACGAACTCGACGTGCTGATTGCGATGAATCCGGCGGCGCTGAAGACGAACGTGAAAGACCTGGTCGAGGGCGGCATCCTGATTGTCAACTCCGACGAATTCACGAAAGCCAACTTGCAGCGGGCCAAATTCGAAGCCAACCCGCTCGAGACCGACGAGCTGAACCGCTACCGCCTTTACAAGGTGCCCATCACCAGCCAGACGCTGCAAGCGGTCGAGGGAACCGGGCTCAGCGCGAAAGACGCAGCGCGCTGCAAGAACTTCTACGCGCTGGGGCTGGTGTTCTGGCTCTACGACCGCCCGTTCAGCACCACGATGCACTGGATCGAGACGAAATTCGGGAGGGTACCGGCGGTCGCCATCGCCAACGCACTGGCGCTGAAAGCGGGGTACAACTTCGGCGAGACCGCCGAAATCTTTCCTTTGCGTTACAAGGTCGCCCGCGCGAAGCTGACACCGGGCAGGTACCGCAACCTGACCGGCAACCAGGCGACCGCCCTGGGCTTGATTGCCGCCGCCAAGCTGGCGGAAAAACCGCTCTTTTACGGCAGTTACCCGATCACCCCGGCCAGTGACATTCTCCACGAATTGTCGTTCCACAAGAACTTTGACGTCCGGGTCTTCCAGGCTGAGGATGAGATCGCCGCGATGAACGCTGTCATCGGCGCCGCCTACGCCGGCAACATCGCCGTCACCGGCACCAGCGGACCGGGGTTGGCCCTCAAGCAGGAAGCGGTCGGGCTGGGAGTGATGACCGAACTACCCTGCGTGATCGTGAACGTGCAGCGGGGCGGCCCCAGCACCGGCCTGCCGACCAAGACCGAACAAGCCGACTTGTGGCAGTCGGTACTCGGGCGAAACGGGGATTGCTTCGTGCCGGTCGTCGCAGCCCAGTCGCCGGCGGACTGCTTCGACACCGCGATCGAGTCCGTGCGGATCGCGGTCAAATACATGACGCCCGTGTTCATGCTGACGGACGGCTATCTGGCGAACGGCTCCGGACCGTGGCGGATTCCCGAGCCTGCGGAACTGGAGCCGATTCAGATCACGCACGCTACTGATCCCGAAACCTTCCAGCCCTATCGGCGCGACGAAAACGGTGCCCGGCCGTGGGCTATCCCCGGCACGCCCGGCTTGCACCACCGCATCGGCGGGCTCGAGAAAGAGGACGTCAGCGGCAACGTCTGCTACTTCCCGGAGAACCACCAGCGGATGACCGAGTTGCGAGCCCAGAAAATCGCCAACATCGTCCAAGACATCCCGGATCAGGAGGTCTTCGGCAACGACAGCGGCGAGCTGCTGCTGGTTTCCTGGGGCGGAACCTTTGGGGCCCTGCGCTCGGCGGCCGAACAACTGGTCGAGGCGGGTCGCGAGGTTGCGCACATGCACATGCGCTGGCTCAACCCGATGCCGCGCAACGTGGGCCAGATCCTGAACCGCTTCAACAAGATCCTGGTGTGCGAGTTGAACATGGGGCAGTTGCGGTCGCTGCTCCAGGCCAACTACAAGGTCGATACGCTCGGGCTCAACAAGGTTCAGGGCCTGCCCTTCAAGATACATGAGATCGTCGAAAAGGTTGACGAACTACTCGGAGGCAACCAGCCGTGAGTGCTACGAATGCCCGGTTGACGGCCAGGGACTTCAAGAGTGGCCAGGAAGTCAAGTGGTGCCCGGGCTGCGGCAATTACTCGATCCTCGCTCAGGCCCAGAAAGTGCTGGCTGACGCCGGCGCCACCAAGGAAAACACCGTCTTCGTCTCCGGAATCGGCTGCTCCAGCCGCTTCCCCTACTACATGGACACCTTCGGCTTCCACGGCATCCACGGTCGGGCGCCGGCGATCGCGACCGGCGTCAAGGTCGCCAATCCCGACCTCGACGTCTGGGTGATGACCGGGGACGGCGACGGTTTGAGCATCGGCGGCAATCACCTGATCCACACCATCCGGCGAAACGTGGGGCTCAAAATCGTTCTCTTCAACAACCGTATTTACGGCCTGACCAAGGGGCAGTATTCGCCAACCAGCGAGTTCGGCAAGAAGACCAAGTCTTCCCCGTGGGGCACGATTGATCACCCGATCCATCCTACCTCGATCGCGATCGGTGCCGAGGTCACCTTCGTGGCCCGCTGTGTGGACGTGGACGTCCAGTTCCTGCAAACGGTCTTGCGGCGTGCGGCCGAGCACCAGGGCACCGCTTTCGTCGAGATCTACCAGGATTGCAACGTGTACAACCGCGGGGCCTACGGATTCGCGTCGGACCGCAAGACCAAGTTCGACAACGTGCTCTATCTCGAGCACGCCAAACCGATGATCTTCGGGAAGGAAAAGAACAAGGGCATCCGGCTGAACGGCACCACGCCCGAAGTGGTCGAGCTCGGCAAAGGGATCACCGTGGACGACCTGCTGATCCACGACGAGAAGGCGCCCGAGCCGACGTTGGCGTATCTGCTGTCGCGGATGCACTTCCCCGACTTCCCCGAACCGATGGGGGTCTTCCGCGCCGTGGAAGCGCCGACCTACGAGGACTTGCTGCTCAACCAGATCGAGGCGGCAACCGAGAAACTCGGCGCGGGCAAGCTCGAAGATCTGTTCAGCGCCGGCGATACCTGGACCGTGAATTGATCCCTCTCCGGCAGCCGGTGTTCTTTGTGTGCTCTCGCGTCTCCCGCGCGCCAAAACGTTATTCAGGATCGGCGCGCGAAGCAAAGCCCGAAGCGCAAGCGAGGAAAGAAGACTGCCGCGCGAGTCTGCACTCCTCGCTTGCGCTTCGGGCTCCGGCTGCCGGCACCCGAGCAGCGCAACTAGCGATTTAGACCCTATCCCACACCTGTGGGACAGGTCTGTAACCTGTCTCCTGACCGGTTGAAAACCGGTCCCACAGAGGTTGTGGGATAGGTTCTTAGCCGATACCCAGCTTGGCGTCGAGCTTCGCCTGGTACTCCCCCTTCTTGCGGACGCCCACGAAGGTCTCAACCGCCTTGCCGTCCTCAAACAGTATCACGGTCGGGATGTTCTGAATGCCGAACTGGGCAGCGGTCTGGCGGGCACTGTCGACGTCCACCTTGCCGACCTTGACCTTGCCCTGGTACTCGTCGGCCAGCTCGCCGATGATCGGGCTCAACATGTGGCACGGCCCACACCACTCAGCCCAGAAGTCCACGAGCACCGGAATCTCAGAGTTCAGCACCTCGGCTTCAAAGTTGCTGTCGTCGAAATGCGCTATGTTCGGATCCGCCATCCGGACCTCCTTCTATCTGGTGGCCTACGCCGCTGTACGATGAACCCAAGATGCTAAGACGTGCTGAGGCCGAAGTCAAACGCAGCGCCCGGCCCGCGCCGGCCGTCCGGCCGTAGACGCACAGTGCACTTCCCGTCTGTACGGCCGGCACGGGGGCCGGCCGCTACATTTCTAGCTCGCTAGCCACGCCGCCAGCAGCGCCATCGTCGCCGCCTTGTCCGGGAACTCGTACGCACGGTAGCCGTCCGGGTCGTGATGCAGCGGCGGGCGGAGGTTGGCCAGGCCGACGCAGCCCGGACACCCGTCATCGCACTCGCAGCCCGATACCAGCGCGTACGCCATCCGCAGCAGCTCGTCGGCGCATTCGTATCCGTGCCGGGCGTAGCCCACCCCACCCTCGTAGCGGTCATACAGGAAGATTGTCGGCTCCCCGAGCTGCGCCGAATCGACAATCCCGCCGAGGTCGCGGCGATCCGCCATGGCCAGCGGCGGCAGCGCGACCAGCAGCAGGTTACGCACGCCGGCAAGCGCTTCGTATTTCTTGTGCCCCGCGTCGGCCACGGCTTTCAGCACATCTCGCGGCGGCTGTAACCACATCGCCGTGGTTTTGATCTGCTGTGGCGGTAGCTCGAGTGCCGTCCGTCCGATCAGCTCCATGGTGTAGAACTTGAACTTGCGGAAGCCGACCGTCTGCCATTTCACGATCGCATCGCCGAACGCCTTGCGCCCGCCGTGAAAGTCCTCTTCAAGTCGGCGCTCGGTCACGCGGATATCGCTGTGGAGCAGCGGCTGCGTGTAATAGTCAGCGTCGAGCCGCTCGACGCGGGCGATCTTCGCCTGCTCGTCGAGCTCGCGCACGACGTAGCTCTCGCCGCCGTGCAGATACACCGCCTCCGGATAGACCAGCTCCGGGGCCGAAGTCGAATCGACGTGTCCCAGCACGGCGTTGCGGCCGTCGGTGATGTCCACGATCGCGTACGTCGCGTTGCTGATGTGGCGCAGGTTCGTTTCGTGGTGTGGCAGGCCTGACTGCGAGTAGTGAAATTGGCCGGCAGTCTCGCTGAGCAGATGATCCGCTTCCAGCTCTCTGGCGACATCGAGAGCGATCGCGCCGAACTGCTCGAGGTCCTCCGCATGTATCGCGAGTTCGCGTGCCGCGCATTGGAGCTGACTCTTGAGGATATGCGGGTTTTGCGGGTCGATGATGGCCTGCTCGACCGGCCGGCCGAATACAAAATCAGGATGACGCACCAGGTATTGATCGATCGGGTCGTCGTACGCCACGAAGACCGCCAGCGATTCGTCCTGCCGCCGACCGGCGCGCCCGGCCTGCTGCCAGAGGCTGCACAGGGTGCCGGGGAAGCCGACGATAATCGCGGCATCGAGCGACCCGACGTCGATACCCAGTTCCAGCGCGTTGGTGCTGCACACGCCGAGCAACTCGCCGCTGAACAGAGCCTGCTCAATCTCGCGCCGTTCCAGCGGCAGGTAACCGCCGCGATAGGGGCGGACGCGCCGGGCCAAATCCGGCCGGCGGCGCGCCAGCGCTTCGACCAGGTATTTATAGATCAGCTCGGCAACGACGCGCGCCTTCGCGAACGAGATCGTTCCGGCCCCTGCTTCCACCAGCTTTTCCATCAACTCCTGCGCTTCGACATTGCCGCTACGGCGAGCGACGCGCGCGCCTCCCAGCCACGGCGGATTCCAGAGCACGACGTACTTGCGGCCCTGCGGCGAGCCGTCGCGGTCGATGAGGCGCATCGGCCGATTGGTCAGTCGCTCGGCCAGCTCCTGCGGGTTGCCGAGCGTGGCCGAGCAGCAGATGAACTGCGGCGACGAGCCATAGTGACGGCAAAGCCGTTGCAGTCGGCGAATCACGCCCGCCACGTGGCTGCCGAAAATCCCGCGATATGTATGAATCTCGTCCAGCACGACGTATTCCAGCCGTGCGAGGAAGCCGGCCCACTTGGCGTGATACGGCAGGATGCTGACGTGCAGCATATCGGGATTGGAAAGCAGGATCGTCGCGCTGCGGCGAATGCCGGCCCGCTTGTGCGTCGGCGTGTCGCCGTCGTAGCACGCCGGCCTGACCGTATCCTGCAAGCCGCCGGCCGTTACCATTCGCTCCAGGTTGCCGACCTGGTCGTACGCCAGCGCCTTGGCGGGGAACAGGTACAGCGCCCTGCTCTCCCGGTTCTGCAGCAGTTCTGCCAGCACTGGCAGATGAAAACACAGGCTCTTGCCCGAGGCCGTTCCGGTGCACACGACGACGTTTTCGCCGCGGCGGACGGCGTCGTACGCCTCGGCCTGGTGTGCGTAAAGCTGTTCGATGTCTTCGTTGCGAAGCAGGGCCCGCAAGCGCACCGGTATCGGACTCGCGGGCGTCCGGTACGCGGCCGGCCGGGCGTCCACACAGCGTACGGCGGCGATCTGCCCGCGATAGTCCCGGCCGACTTTCAGGCGTTCGATAAAACCCTGGGCGTCCATCAGACTCTCCGAGAGTGGAGTGTACCCACAATGCGAACATTTTCCAAACCGGTATTGGCGTCGGACGACCGCTCGGGTGCCACGGGCAGGCGGCGACCGCAGCACAGTGTATGTGTGGCAATGGCCGCCATGCCTCGAACCGCGTGACAGGCGCCGGTGATCCCGCCTGCCCGTGACCGCTCGGGTGTTCCACAGTCACGGGCAGCGACCGCCGGCAGGTTCGCTCACACTCGAAGATCCACCGGCGCGGTCGCTGCCCATGCCACCCGGTCGCTGCCCATGCCACCCGGTCGCTGCCCATGCCACCCGACCGCCGGCACGATTGCCCCCGGCGCTAGCGCGGCGTACACTACGAGCACGCAAATC
>JBHHZX010000167.1:0-8585 GCA_046758265.1 Phycisphaerae bacterium | reverse complement strand
CCGGATATGACCGTCAACCGGATCCACGTCTCCGGACGTGAAAACCGTGAGTGTCGGCCAAGTATCGTCGCGCTCGTCGCGGCCCGGTGGGGAATCTTCTTCGGGAGCCGGCGGGTCCGTCGGAAACGGCCCAGGCGTGTCGTCCCCAGTGGGACCAAAACGCAGCGTGGGTGGCCAGGCGACGAGCTCACTGATGGCGGGCGCGCTTTCCGCCACGGTGGCAGACGTGCCGTCGTCGGCCGGCGGCCCTGACCGCGGCGGCGCTAACCCCGGTTCAAAGGTGGCGAAATAGGGAAGGGTGTTCAAGGTCATCGCGGCGCCGCAACTAAGCCGTGTGACGTTCTCGGGATAGTCAGTCGGAAGGAGCCAGCCGCGGAAGCCGCGGAGCCCGTTGCCCATCAGCACGCCGCGGAAGTTGGCGTCGTTGCGAAAGTCGTGATAAAGGCCGAAGCCGTGCCCCATCTCGTGCGCCAGCGCGCCCGTGTTACTTGAGGCAACGCTGCTCTTGGTTTCGCCTAAGAACCCCGCCCACGAGACCCCGTACCGCAGCGGGTAGGGGCCGATCTCGGGAATGATCAGGCCGTCGTAGTGGGTATCGTCCTGGAGCACGCTCCAACCCATAAGCGGCAGCATGTCGCTGCCGATCATGGCTCTGCCATTGCAATCCCCCGACGACCCGGCTCCATTAAGGGCTCCGCCCCAGCCGAGGGCGGTGCCCCCGATGATTGAGCTGTCCGGGAGCTGCACGTGAGCTTCAGCGATCAGGACCCAGATCTCGCCACTGCTGTAAATCGACGTCGCGCCCGCGTTGTAGGCCGCGGGCGCCGTGTTGAACCACAACCCGTAAGGGCCGTCCCCGCGGAGTTCTTCGTCGGTCTCCGTCACGTAAATGACGTGGACGAGCGGGGTGACGCCGTCTTCCTCCGTCTCGTAACGGAAGGATTTGTACCCATGCCCCCAGCGCGACATCTGCTCGCCGTGCCAGGCGTGTACCAGCAGGATGCTTTCCTGGAAGTTGGCGACGCCGTTCGGCTGCGGCGTACGGTTCGACGGAATCACATAGGCGAAGCGCACCGTCGGGTCGCCGTCGATGGGAGGAATGTCGCCCTGGGCGTAGCTTGCGGTTAGCGCGGCGACCAGAATCCACGCACTCATGCCGCGGCGCGAAAGCTGAAACATAGCAGCTATCGCTATCGTGCTTGTCTCCTGAAGGGGGCGGGAGTATGCGCCGGTTGACGCCTGTTCGCGCTGTCTCCAGTTTTCGGATCGCGTGTGTGCGCCCTGTGCATCTCACGCCTCGCGCTCAGCCGATAGGCTAGCATATGCTGTTCGCGCCGGTCCCGAGTACCAGTATCTTCAGCGAGTGGCTTCCTTGGTTTAAGGAGCGTCGGTGGGACAAGAGGCTCGAACGGTTGAACCCCGTCGCGCTCCGCAGGCGCGCCAACATGTAGTAGAGGAATTGAGCCAGGCAGGTCGAGTCTTTCCCGCCGCTATAGCCGACGACCCACGGACGCTCATCGGACAAGTAGGCGCTCCGTAACTCTTCCAGGACGCAGCGCTGGAAGTTCGTCCGAACTGGACGGCCACGCTCACGGCCGAATCTTGGGCCATTCGGCGGGCTGGAAGCCCCCCTACCCCGGCTGACCCTGCCCCGGCTGACCGCGTGCCCTTGATCGACGGTGAACTCACCGGAAGCGCAGCCGACCCTGCCATACCCGCTCCTCGCTCGAAACCCTGCTCAGCCGCAGACGATGGATGTACGCTGAGTCGCCCGCGTCAGTACGTAACGTAACGTATCTCCGGAGCCGCTAACAGGCTTCACGTTGGCTCCAGCAGCAATCCCGTTTTGGCACAAGCTCGGCATCCGACTTGTGCTGGAATCCAACGATGAAGTCGTCCGCACAGCGCAGGACGATGACATCGCCGCGCGCGTGCTTCCGACGCCACCACTGGACCCACAGGTCGAACACGTAGTGCAGGTAGATGTTGGCCAACAGCGGCGATGCACTGCCGCCCTGTGGCGTTCCTTCCTCACTGCATGTCCGCGTACCGTCCTCCAGCCCTTGACACAGCGAACGCCGCATTGCGGCACCGCCCCCTTGACCATGCCAGGCCGATCCAAGTCACTTGTGCACTGGGCGTGCAGCGTGAAGGACAACGCCGGCGACGGGCGGCACGCGCACTTCCAGCTCGCCGCCCCGGCCGCGCAGTGCGGCGACGTCGCCGAAGACGACGCTCCAGGCGTCCGGCGGTTCATCAGGCTCAGGGATGCGCACCTGGCGCGGTGAGTCCGACGCGTTTAACACTACGATGAGACGCTCGGAATCATTGCTGCGCGCAAACGCCCAGACGTCTTGCACGTCATCGGTCAGCAACGTTCGGAACGTGCCGGTGCGCAGAGCCGGATAGCCGTTGCGCAACGCGACCGCGCGCCGGTAGAACTCGAGCTGATCCTTCATCACGAAGTTCTCACCCGGCTTCTCGTAGGGCTGAAGATCTTCCCAGAGCATGGGCTTGCGGTTGGTGGGGTCGTCGGCACCCCACATGCCGACCTCATCGCCGTAGTAGATCATCGGCGCCCCGACGTACGTCATTTGGAGCAGGGCGAGCAGGCGGGCTCGCCGGTACTCTTGAGGACCGGGTTTGGCGTTGTCGTAAGCCGGGTTGTCGTCCTGCACGCGGTTCATTTTGTCGTAGGCGCGGTCGGGGTTAAGCGCCATCGACGCAAGTCGGTCGGTGTCGTGGCTGTCAACGAGATTCTGTAGAACGTACGTTGCGGTTGCCGGGTAGGCGAGTCGCAGCTTCGCCAGGCGCTGATCGAGCTCGCTCGGTTTGATTTTCTTCTGGCGGTGACAGATCCAAGCGACTGCCGCGCGGGCGAACTCATAATTCATGACGGCGTCGAAATGTTTGCCGTCCAGCCAGGTGTCGGCGCGATCCCAGACTTCGCCGGTGATGTACGCGTCGGGATTTATCGATTTGACCACTTCGCGCCATTCGGCCCAAAACGGGGCCGGGATCTCGTTGGGCACATCGAGTCGCCAGCCGTCGATGCCGTCGCTGGGGTCCCCGTCGCCGTTTGGGTCCATCCAGCGGCGGGTGACGTTGAAAATGTGCTGCTTGAGCGTTTCGCTCGCCAGTCCGCGGGGGCTTTTCTGGAACACCGGCAGTGAATCATGCCCGGCCCAACCGCGGTACTTAAACGGCTTCCACGAAACGATGTCGAACCAGTCGGCGTACTTGGAATCCTCGCCGTTTCTCCTGACGTCCTGGAACGCAGGATGCCCGGTACCGACGTGGTTGAAGACGCCGTCGATGATGACGCGGAAGTCCATCGAATGGGCCTTTTTCAGAAAACGTAGGAAGCGTTTGTCCGACGCGGTCCACTGCCAGGTTGACGGGTCGTTGAGGTCCTCTTGCGCGACGATTTTTTGGTAGTCATCGACGACGCCGAGATGCTCGTCCACGTGCAGGTAATTGTCCGTGTTATATTTGTGGTGAGTGGGTGCCTGGAAGACCGGGTTAAGGTAGAGCGCGTTGACGCCCAGCTCTTTGAGGTACGGCAGCTTCTCCTCGATGCCGCCGATGTCACCGCCGTAGAGCCGGAAGAACACAAACCATCTGTAGAAGCTCTGGCCGTCTCTGGTTTCCCAGGGGGAGGCAGTGAACCACGCGCTTGTCCAGGGGCGGACGGGGTCCGGGTCGTTGTCGGGGTCTGCGTTGCGGAAGCGGTCCGGGAGGATCTGGTACCAGACCGCTTCTTTGGCCCACTGCGGCGCGCGGAAGATGTGGTCTTCGTCAACACGCGCCGTATAGATGTCCGGGTCGCTGACACGTCTGTTGGGATCGGCAAGCACGAACGTGTAGGTAATCTGTCGGGCGCCCTTCTGTGCGGCCACACTGTCGCGGAGCGTGATCCGCGCTTCCCATATTGCGAATAATGGGTCTTCCAACACGACATGCATTTCGGTCAGGCCACTACCTTTGATCGCCACCCAGATGTGGGCGATGTCATGCGCCAGCGTGCGGTAGCGCAACAGCGCGCGATCCGCGCCCAGCGCCTGAAAGTAGAGCGGCAACCCCGGATCATGCTGCAGGCCGATGGTGCCGATTTTCTCGTCGCCAAGCCGGCCGTGCGACTCATTCATGGTGGAGAGCCGACCCAGCGTCAGCACGGAGTTGTAGCCGCCGAAGTTGTCCTCAGCCTTTTGCGGATTCAAAGGATCGTGAAACCAGCGGTTGCCTTCAACGACGAATTTGTATTGATACTTGCCCGGGCCCAGCAGCGTTGTGCGCATCCATGCGCCGCTGTCGTCCACCCTAGTCATGGGCTCGGCGTGCGGGTTCCAGCCGTTGAACGACCCGGCCAGCGATACGGAGTTCGCCGGTCGCGGCGGCGAAAAGCGGAACGTGACTCGCCACAGGCCGTCGCCGGTGGATTTGGCGGTGACGGACGGGGGCAGCAGGCCGACGGCGCGCTCGGGCGGCCGCTCTAGTGGTGGAGCGGGCGGCCACTCCTCGTTCGCCCGCGCGAGCGGGAACCCAATGAGCAACGCGGAGAGGATTGCCAATGCGACCGGAACGAAGCCGATGCCCCACGATGCGGGTCGTTGTTTGCTGCGTTTCATGGGCGGAATTATACTCGCCCCGGTCGCTTCGCAAAGTGGCACGTGACTGCCGTCCGGCAGTCTCTGCCGTTGCGCGCACGATTGCGATACCGGATCTGGAATGCATAGCGGACTACTTCAATCCGTCGCGCGCGGCGTGCGCATCGCGGTCGGCGTGGTCGCTGCCGTGCTTCTGGTGGCGTCGTTCGCCTGGTTCTTCACACGGCCGCTGCGGCACGAACACCGCCGCGCCGACCAGGTTGAGCTCACCGTCCTGCACTGGGGCGACAAGAACGAGGACAGGATCGTCGCCGACCTCGTCGCGGATTTCGAACGGCAGAACCCGGACATCAGGATCATCCGCACGAACACCGGCTCACCGTCGCAGCTTGCCACGAAGCTTCAGACGATGCTGGCCGCCGGTGACCCGCCGGACGTTTTCTATCTGGAATCGGAGCGGCTGGCCGATCTCGCCTCCAAGGGACTGCTCGCCGATATCGAAGAATTCATCCGGGCCGACCGGAACAGAACCCCGAGCGCGAGCGAGAGGCCACAGGACCAACGGAGCGGGGGATCGGGTGACCGGGAATACAGCATTGATCTCGATGATTTCTTCAAGCCCGTAGTCGATGCGTTCCGCTTCGACGGCCAACAGGTCGGCAGGGGCACGCTCTACGGGCTTCCGAAAGACTTCACCACCGTCGGCTTCTACTACAACAAGGACCTGTTCCGGCGGGCCGGCGTGCCGTTTCCACCCAAGGACGGGTGGACGTGGGACGAGTTGCTCGCGACGGCGCGGGCCATCGGCAAACTCCCGGGCTGCTACGGAGCGGAGTTCGTCACTTGGGAGGCGATGATCCGTATCTACCTGTTCACCCACGGCCTGGACTTCACCAGCGCGGGTTTCGAGACGTTTCGCTTCAATGACCCCGCGGTTCGCGCCGCGATCGCGAAGCTCCGCTCGTGGTTTCATGACGAGGACCGCACGCTGCTGAGCGCCAAGACGCAGCTCGAGACCGGGCAGGAGCCCTTCCTGGCCGGCAACGTCGGACTGGCCGGACCGTATGGTCGCTGGAAGGTCCCCACCTATCGGCACATCGAGAAATTCGACTGGGATTTCGCGCCGCTGCCGCACGCCGCCGGAAAGCCGCCCGCCAACGGCGTGCTGACGGTGGCCTGGGCCATGTCGGCGCGGAACGAGCATCCGGAAGAGAGTTGGCGGCTGATCAAATACCTGTGCGGCCCGCGCGGCCAGGAGCTGATTTGCGCGAAGGGGCTGGCGATTCCGGTGCTCAAGAGTGTCGCCCGCAGCCGCTGTTTCTCCGATCCCGACCAGAAGCCCGAAAACGACGAGGTGTTTCTCGACGCCGCCGAGCGCGCCACCTACGTCGAATGGCCGGCGGATCCGAAGTACCGCGATCAGCTCAAAATCCATCTGGAAGGGATATTCAAAGTGGGCAGGCCGGTCGAGCCGGTGCTCGCCCAAGCCCAGGCCGACTGGGAGTCCAACAGAGCGCCGACCATCTTCCGTGACACCTACCGAAAAGTTCCGTGGAGCGCCATCGCCGGGTGGATTCTGATCCCGCTCGCTGTGCTGATCCTGGCGACCACAGTGGTTTGGCGGTGTCGTCGACCCCGCCGTCTGGCGTTCCAGGAGGAGCTGGCCGGGATGGCGATGGTCAGCCCGTGGGTGACCGGCTTTATCGCGTTCACGACGTTCCCGATCGTGCTTTCTCTGCTGCTGGGTTTCACGCGCTGGAGCGGGCTGCTCACGCTTGACCAGGCCGAATGGGTCGGGCTGGACAACTTCCGCGAACTGCTCCGGTATGACATGAAGTTCCGGCGAGCCCTGCTTGTCACGGGCCTCTACGCACTCCTGGCCGTACCAAGCAGTCAGATCGTCGCCCTGTCCGCCGCCCTGCTGCTGAATCACGAGCTTCGCGTCATTGGCGTGTTTCGCGCGATCTGGTATCTGCCGAGCGTGCTCGCTGGCGTGGGCATGGCCATCATGTGGAAGTGGGTGCTCCATCACGAACACGGTCTGCTCAACACGCTGCTCGAGCCCGTGCTGGGCCTCTTCGACGCGAGACCGCCACGATGGTTCGAGCGTGATGCGTACACGTGGGGCGTGCCCGCGTTCGCGCTGATCAACCTGTGGATCATCGGCGGCACGATGATGATCTACCTGGCGGGCCTGAAGGGCATCCCCAACGAGCTATATGAAGCGGCCGAAATCGACGGTGCCGCCGGGCGGCGGCGGTTTCTGAACGTTACGCTGCCGATGCTCAGCCCGGTGATTTTCTTCAACGTGATCATCGCGATCATCGCCTCGTTCCAGATTTTCACGCAGGTTTTCGTCATGACCGGCGGCGGTCCGGAAACGGCGACGCACTTTTACGTCTTCTACGTCTACAAGAAGGCGTTCGATCTACACGACATGGGCTACGCGTCGGCAATGGCGTGGCTACTGTTGGTCATCGTGCTGGCGCTGACGCTCTTGGTGATGCGCGGCAGCAGGCGTTTCGTCTACTACGAGGCGTTGAGGGCATGAACTGGTCGAAGAAAGCAACCGTCGTTGCGTTTCTGCTCCTCGGCAGCCTCGTCATGGTTTTCCCCTTCTATTGGATGCTCGTGACGAGCCTCGCCTCGACGGCCGAGGCCAGCGCCGCCGCTTCGGCCAAGACGTTCTCCTGGCTACCGCTTGAACCGCAGGTTTCGAACTACCCCGAGGCCCTGCGCAAGATGGGCAGCGCACACTGGACCGGCTTTTTCGACGCCTTCGCGAACACCGTCGTGATCACCACGCTGTCCGTCGTCGGGCAGGTGCTTTCGTGCAGCCTGGTCGGATACGCGTTTGCGCGGCTGCGTTTCCGCGGACGCCACGCGGCGTTCATCGTGATGATCGCGACGATGATGCTGCCCGCGCAGGTGACGATGATTCCGATGTTCATCATGTTCCGCGCCTTCGGGTGGGTCGACACCATCCTGCCCTTGGTCGTGCCGCTGTTTTTCGGCACGCCTTTCTACATCTTCCTGTTCCGCCAGTTCTTCGCGCAGGTCCCCGAGGCGCTGGTCGAAGCTGCTCGCATCGACGGCTGCGGGCACCTACAGATCTGGTGGCGGATCATGTTGCCGCTGTGCCGGCCGGTGATCGCAATCACGGCGGTCTTCACGTTCATCTTTGCGTGGAACGACTTTCTCGGCCCGCTCATTTACCTGCACAGCGAGGAGAACATGACGCTGGCGGTCGCGCTGAACTCGTTTCAGAACCAGTACGGCGACTTCAGCGATATGAACCTGCTGATGGCGGCCAGCATCGTGACCATGATCCCTTGCATCGTGCTGTTCTTCGTGGCACAGAAGCAGTTCATCGGCGGCCTGAGCCTGGGAGCGGTCAAGGGCTAGCGCTGTTTCTACTCCCTGTGTTTCGCGCTGTGTTGCAGCGGCCGAGGTCCCCGTCGGCCGTCGGCCTGCGGGACGCAGGCCGCTACGAAACCGTCGTACCGGAAACGGCACTAGTGCCGCGGGCTGCGCGCGGATCTGCGCAGCGAACTGCAAAGATCCGTAAGGCTCGGCCGGCACGATCCGGCGTGCGCTCAGCGAAACCCGGGACTCCCGCGTTTAGCGACCGATAATCCGTGCCGTGCCGAGACCCGGTTGTCGCTGAGGTGCGTGAAACTTCCGGCGCTGTTGATCAGAGCCCCAAGCGCGAGCGCGGGGTTTTTACGGGAAGGCGTCTGGCGGCAGGACCCGCTCGCTCGCGCTCGGGGCTCTGATTGGGTGTCTCCCCCCGCTACCGGACCCTGGGCCTCGCCTACCAGCGAGCCGCCTAGAGTGGCACCCTTGTCGCTGAGGCTGGCGAAAAGGCTTTGACTGTGTGCGAGCGCCCGCGTAACATGAGGAGTTGCTGGCTGCCGGCAGGGGTGCGGTGTGTCCGACTCGCGCCGCGCGGCGCACGGAGCGGGAAAATCGCGCTCT
>JBHHZX010000166.1:0-8605 GCA_046758265.1 Phycisphaerae bacterium | reverse complement strand
GATTAACCAGGGCCGACGCCTCGGGCAGCGGCTCGCGCACCGTGTGATGATCTACCAATGCCTTGAGCTGAGGGGCCCAGTCCGCCACGTTCTGGGCTTCGTCCAGGAAGATGTAGGCAGGCTTGCCGGCGTGCGCGGCTTCGTTGAAGGTTTGCCGGAGAATCCGGTTTTGATACCAATCGGCGATAGCCAATAGCGGTTGGCGCAATCCGGTGAGCGCCGGAATCTCATCGAACTGGACTCGCAGGATCTGGCGCGGCTCGACCCCGTCCGTGCTCACCAAATGGTCAATGGCCTGCTCTTGCAGCGTCGTCTTCCCAACTTGTCGGGCCCCTCGCAAAACGACAGCAGGCGCGAGATCCCCCCTCAGCTTGTTCAGCAATACGCCGAAGGCCCAGCGGCGATACGGTGGCAGGACCCGGCCGGGCTTACCTTCCCACCACGGGTTCGTCGCACGCAGGTAGCTGTCCAGCTCCGGTGGCAACCTGAGCTTATCGAAGAGGTCTGGCCCTTGCGACTTCATCGGCTTTCTGCAGAGCATTCAACCGAAGGGCAAGTGGCGTGGCGACACGCGTCAACAGGCCCCCGGTGGATCATAAGGTAACGCGACGCCACGCGCCATACCATAGCACTGACTGTGGAACGCTGTACGGCTCACGGCGGGCACGCCCGCCTATGGGTCGCGGCTAGAAGCGCTTGCGGCCGCCGCCTGCTGGCAGAGGAACAGCACCGCCATACGGACGGCCAGGCCGTTGGTGACCTGCCGGAGGATGCTGGAGTTCGAACCGTCGGCGACGTCGGCGGCCAGCTCAATGCCGCGGTTCACCGGCCCGGGGTGCATGATCAATACGTCCGGCTTGCAGCGTTTCAGCCGCTCCGCGTTCATGCCAAACAGTTGAATGTATTCGCGGATTGAGGGAAACACCCGGCTGGTGATGCGCTCCTGCTGAATACGCAGCATGTTGATGACGTCCAGCTCCGGCAGAATCGCGTCGAAATCCGATGTCACCCGCGCGCCCAGCTTTTCGAACGAGCGCGGCACCAGCGTCGGCGGGCCGACGAGCGTGACGTTGGCCCCAAGCTTGATCAAGCCGCGCAGATCCGACCGGGCGACGCGCGAGTGCGCAATGTCGCCGGCAATCGCCACGTTCAGCCCCTCGATGCGGCCCTTGCGCTCGCGAATGGTGAACAGGTCGAGCAGCCCCTGGGTCGGATGCGCGTGCTGGCCGTCGCCGGCGTTGATCACGCAGCAATCGAGCACCTGCGTCAGGTCGTACGCGGACCCGGCGGACGAATGCCGGACGATCATGATGTCCACGCCCATGGCCTCGATGTTGCGGGCCGTGTCGCGCAGCGATTCGCCCTTGGCGGTGGACGAGAGCTTCTCGGAAAAGTCCAGCACGTCCGCTGACAGCCGCTGGGCGGCGAGCGTGAAGCTCATCCGCGTGCGCGTGCTGGCCTCGAAGAACGCCGTCACGACCACGCGCCCGCGCAACGCCGGCACTTTCTTGACGCTGCGGGTCGAAACCTCTTTGAAACTCTCGGCGGTGTCGAGCACGTAGCGGATTTCTTCGGGGCTGAGGTCGTTGAGGCCCAGCAGGTGCTTGCGGGTCCAGATTGGTCTGTCGTCCGTGCGGTCGCTCATCGAAGTTCGACCTTATCCGCCCCGTCTTCTTCTGACAGTTTCACCTGGACGTCGTTCTCAGCCGTCGTTTCCAGGCGCAAGCCGACGAAGTCCGGCTGAATCGGCAGCTCGCGCAAGCCGCGATCGACCAGCACGGCCAGCCGAATCGCCCGCGGGCGGCCCAGGTCGGTCAGCGCGCTGAGAGCGGAGCGAACCGAGCGGCCGGTATACAGCACGTCATCAACCAACACCAGCCAGGTGTCGGTGATATCGAAGTCGATCTCGGTGCGGCGTACGACGGCGTTCGGACCGATGGCCGTGAGGTCATCGCGGTACAGCGTGATGTCCAACGCCCCGTGATACTCGGGCCGGGCACCCGCATCGGCCAGCAAAGGCAGCAGTCGGCGAGCGAGCGTTTCCCCCCGACGCCGAATGCCCACCACCGCCACCGGGCAGTTTCGCGGCGCCGCGTGAGCGATTTCGTGGGCCAGCCGTTCGAGAGTCGCCTGCAGTTGGTTCGCGGTCAGTAGCGTCTTCATTAGCGATAGGCTACCGGCAAACACGCGGTACGAAAAGCGCCGCAAGCCGCTGTGGGCTCGTTTCGTTCTCGCACGCAACCGCCTATACTGATTTTTGTTGCCCCCTCGCTCTGAAACGAGGGGTATCAGCAGACTTCGTCTTGGGAGTGTTTGATGAGCAAGAAGGGCTTGATTCCGCCGCACGGCGGCAGACTGGTGAATCTGGTAGTCTCGGACGCGCGCCGCAGCGAACTGGCACAAGCCGCCGCGAACATGCCACGTATCGCATTGCCGGACCGCGAGCAGTGCGACCTGGAACTGCTGGCGGTCGGCGCGATGAGCCCGCTGACAGGGTTCATGAACGAAGCCGACTTTCACAGCGTTTGCGACGGGATGCGCCTGGCCGACGGCCTGCCCTGGGGCCTGCCGATCACCTGCTCGGTCGATACCGCAACGGCCAAGAAGATCGAGATCAGCTCGCAGGTCGCGCTAACGGACGATCAGAACCGCGTGCTCGCGGTCCTGACCATCGAAGAAAAGTACCCCCACAAGAAGAGAAAGGAGGCCGAAAAAGCCTACGGCACCACCGACGAAGCCCACCCCGGCGTCGCGGTCGTCTACTCGCAGGGTGGCGTCTGCTTGGCGGGCAAGCTGGAAGTGCTCACGCCGCGGTACGATCCCGAGTTCGCCCAGTGTCGCCTGACGCCGGCTCAGACGCGGGCGGCGTTCGAGGAGCGCGGCTGGAGGACGGTAGCGGCGTTCCAGACGCGCAACCCGATCCACCGCGCCCACGAGTACATCACCAAGTGCGCCCTGGAAATCTGCGATGGCTTGCTGATCCACCCGCTGGTCGGCGAAACCAAAGAGGGCGACATCCCCGCCGACGTGCGCATGAGGTGCTACGAAGTCCTGCTGGCCAACTACTACAACGCCAGGAATACGGTGATGGCGGTCTTTCCTTCGGCGATGCGCTACGCCGGCCCGCGCGAGGCCATCAATCACGCCATGATCCGCAAGAACTACGGCTGTACGCACCTGATCGTTGGGCGTGACCACGCCGGCGTGGGCGACTACTACGGAACGTATGACGCCCAGAGGATTTTCGACGAGTTCGACCCCGCCGAGATTGGCATTACGCCCCTGAAGTTCGAGCACACCTTCTGGTGCAAGAAATCGGGCGCAATGGCCAGCGACAAGACCACCAGCAGCACCAAGGACGAGCGTGTCTTTCTGTCGGGTACCGCTGTCCGCGAGCTATTGAGCAAGGGCCAGCGGCCGCCCGCGGAGTTCACGCGGCCGGAGATCGCCGACATCCTGATCGAATCCATGCGGAGTGGCGGATGAGTTCGGCGGAAACGACGGCGTCCGTATCGAAAACAGTGCTGACTGAGATCTGTGACGCGATCCGCGCCGCCAACAAGATCGCGCTGGCCGCGCACGTGACGCCGGACGCCGACTGTCTCGCCGTTCTCGGCGCCATGTACCTGGCATTGCCGGAGCTCGGGAAGTACCCCTACGTGTCGCTGCCGGCGGGCACGGTGGCGCGACGACTGGCGTTCCTGGAGGAACTGGCCGGTGTCAAACCGGCCACGAGCCAGGAGCTCGCGGAGTGCGATCTGGCCTTGGTGATGGACACTGCCAAAGATCGGCGGGTCAATCTCGTCGGCAAGCTCGAAGCGATCCCCAACGCGAAGATCATCAACATCGACCACCACGCGAGCAACACGCAGTTCGGCCAATGGAACTGGGTCGAGGCCAACGCCAGCAGCTCGTCTGAGTTGATTTACCTGCTGCTTCGGGCGCTGGGCTGTCAGATTACGCCGACGATCGCCACGCTGATTTACGCCGGCATCCACAGTGATACGCAGGGCTTTTCGCTTTCGAACGCGACGACGCGCAGCCTCGAGATCGCGCACGAGCTGGCCCGGATGGGGGCCGACATCATCCACACCTGCGAGAAGCTCAATCGCAGCCGCAGCCGCAGCGAGTTCGAGCTGCTCAAGGTGGTTTACAGAAATACGCAGGTTAGCGACGACGGCAAGCTCGCTTGGAGCACTGCCGATTATGACGAGATCGCCGACGCCGGCTGCCACGCCAACGACGTCGACGACCAGGTCGAGGTGGTGCGTTCGATTGAGGGCGTTAGGCTCGCCATCCTGTTTACCGAGGGCAACCGCGGCAAGATCCGCATGAACTTCCGCGGCGAGCGCGGCGTCTCGGCCTTGGCCCTGGCCAAGGAGTTCGGCGGCGGCGGCCACCATGCCAGCGCCGGCGCCATCCTTGACGGCACGATCGAAGAGATCACCGGCCGCGTGATTCCCGCGGCCAAGGAATACGTCAAGACGCTGCCAGATTAGCCGCACTTCCTCACCACCGACCAAGCCGCCTTTGCCGCCGGTGCCCTATTCATTCCCGCGAAACCGGTGCGGCATCTGGCTCCTGTAGCGAGAGATTTGCCGCCCCCCACTTCTTGACTCCGGCCACTCGCTTGCTGTCCGTTGAAAGAGGGGCCTGGCTCCGTGCGGTCGGCCGAAACCCTCGGCAAATAAAGGTGTCGGGGAGGTGCCTGCTTCGAAAAGCGGCCTCAGGCGGGTTGTCGTCCTTCGCGGGTGCGGCAACGCCCCAGGAACAACTGTCCCCTTTTTCAGAACCAGTTGACCAGCGATGTCAAGAAGATCGAGTACGGGTATGATTATCTGAGTCGGCGTGTGAGGAAGGCCGTGTACGCCTGGGATCCCAACGCGGCGGACTGGTCGTTGACGGCCAAGCTGGACCTGCGGTTCATGCACCACGAGCGCAACCTGCTCCTGGAGCTGGACGGCCTGGACAGCCTGGCCAAGGCCCGCAAGTACGTCTGGGGCCCCGATCCCGGTAGCGGCCGGACCGCCCCGCTCAGCTGCGGTTGCGTAGGCTCCGACGAGCTCTCGGGGCCCATTCTCACCGCGCCGCCCGTCCGAGCGACGCGGTCCTCGGTTATCCGGTGAGCGAATGGATTTGGAATCACAGGGATGCACGGGCTCTCTCACAAAACCGGCGTCAGAAATTCCACTTGAACCCCCTGCCAAGACATCGGTGCCATGATTCGTCGGACGATCGTTTGCTGCCTGTCCTTTATAGCCTTCTTGCTGGGCGTCCTGTGGGTGGCCGATCGCTGGGTCGATGTCGAAGTGCAGGCTTGCTACGGTCACCTGTCGGTCTCTGCAACTCGTCCAGTTGAGCCACTCAAGATTCCGAAGGACTTCGCGGGTGAGGGTGCCCGCTAGTTTCAGGAAGCGCTCAACAGGAGAACGCAGTTACCGAGGCGGGTAGACCTATGGGTGCTTGATTTTGCGAGCTATGTCCGAACAAGGTCAGGCGCGTGGCACTTCGATTCTCGCAGCGGGCTTACCCAGGATCCGCACGAATGGATCCGCGTAACTGAGGTAAATGCTCGCATTTGGCGCTTGTTCGTCCTGTTTTCGATTTGGCCGACCGCAACACTTTGCTTTGCAGGGCTTCGGCGTTACCGGCGTTACAGACGGCGGAAACGTGGGCGTTGCGTCGCGTGTGGTTACGATCTGAGAGGTAACGTCAGCGGCCAATGTCCCGAGTGTGGAACAGCGATCAGTTCCGCAGGAGTAACCCGGGGGACGCGGCGCGGTCGGCGCGGCTTCGTTGCCATCGGTAGCAGCGCGTTCTTGGTTGGGATCACCGGCCTAGGGCTGCGGGTAGCTGACGGCCAACTGTACTACCCTTACGCGCCATTCCGATGGCTTGTTGTGGCTGCCCAAAAAGGTGACAGGGCCGCATTCAGTGCGGTAAAAGCTCGTTTTGCTCGTGGTGAGCTGACGAGGTCTCACATAGAGCGACTCGGAGATGCCTGTCTAGCGAAACAGTTGCAGGATGCTCGCAACCGCAAAGACGAGCATGCGAAATGGGTAGTCCTACTCCTCGCTCTGCACCACAGCGGGCTGCTTTCACTCCAGCAGCAGCTCTTTTACTCGCAGACTCAGCCAGTGACTGAATTCGAAGTTCCGGCACAGCTCACAGTGGGCGAACCCCCGCGCGCCCAGGTGCACCTGTGGCAGTCTGCGTACGGCTTGTCCGCCAACATACTCGAGGAGTCGGTCACGGTCCCTGGTCGTGTTCTGAGACATGGTGACCGCACCCCTGAAGAGGCGCGTGAATGGATTAGCATTGCAGGGGTGGCCACCAATACCCGTGACTGGGCAATAGACATTCGCATCTTTTCGACCTTTGACGTCGGTATCCATGAACTTGAGTACGCGGCTACACTGGCCCTGGAAATGCCGCCATGCGGATTATTCCAAATTCCGCGAAGCAGATTGTCGTAAGCGGAACGTTTGAGGTTGTTGACGGAGGTAATTAAAGGGCTAAAGGTAGATCGATCTGTGGGTACGGCGCTCCTTTCGCAGCGGGCTACGTCAGCAGCTGCGGGATAGTCAGCTGCCGGGCGCCTGGTGCGAGCAATGAGGGTATCGGTGGCAAACGGGGTGTGGTTACGCATTCGTTATCAGGAGGATTGCCATGACGCTGTGGACTTCACGCATCGTGTGTGTCGCAATCGCTGCAACGTGTCTTGCGGTTGCCTTTGGAGGCTGTGCAGCCTTCCAGAACCGGGCCGTGATACCGATCAAGGAGGTAGTTTTGGAAGATGGTGCGCGAATCAGCCTAACGAGAGAGGTCACCGCTGACGCTTTCTCGAGGACGGAGGCGCTGAGCCTAGCGCTGTCACAGCACGACGGCGCGCAGGCCTATGCCACAGAGGTGCCAGAACCTGTTGCTGCCGACGATTTGATCTTGCATGTCGATTGGGCCGCGCGCCGCGCCTGGGTCGCTAATCGAAGGACGAAGCGGGTTCTCCTGAGCGCGGATTTCAACGAAAGGCGTGCCTGGGAAACCGAGCAGGATCAGCCACCCTGGGCCCACTCCGACTAGCCCGGGTGGTGCGGTTTCGATGGCTTGGTCGTTGCGACGCGGTTTGCGGCGTATGCGTACACTCAGCGCCTTGAACGCGACGCATGAGCGTATCTCGTCGCCAGTCCGGGAACCGGCTGAAGTCGATGGTGCACGAGGGAGCGATCGGTGATCCGGGTCGAGGCGGCCGTGGACGACCCGAACCAATTGACGGCCGATGACAAGAAGATCGAGTACGAGTATGATTATCGGGGTCGGCGGATAAGCACACGAGTGTACGCCTGGGAGACCGAGAAGGAGCAGTGGGAGACGGAGCAGCATCGGCGGTTCATGTACTACGAGCGGATGCGGATCCTGACGCTGGACGACAACAAGGACGTGCTGTTCAAGCTCGTCTGGGGCCCCGATCGGACCAGCGCCGGCAGCGGCCGGGGCCTGTACCGGCCGGGATCGCGCGGGACCCCCCTGGGCCAGCTCCTGGCGGTCGGCGACGACCCCAACAGCGTCGATTACGTCTGCGTCCACGACGGGGCGGGCAACCTCGGGCAGATCGCGAAGCGTTCCGACGGTGAGTTGATCGCCAAGTACGATTACAACGGCCAGCGGAGGCGAGCGGCGGTGCTCGGCGAGTGCGAGGACCCGAACTCGCTGGACGACTGCGACCAGTGGGGCCCGTGCTTCCTCGGCTACTGGCCGCGCGCCGACGGCTCCTTCTACACGATCTGCGGCTGCGCCCACTGATAACTCCGTCGCCCTTGCTACCAGAGCACTTACGTGTCTCGCCGTGCTGCGGTCAGTCGGATTATGATGCGGCCGTGCTGAATCCGATTTGAGGGGACTTGATCAGGCTCGTCACGGTGTCCCGTGGCGGCGCGACCGGGGAGAGCACGGCCACCAACGGAACCGCGTTGCTGACGTAAACCAGGGTGCCGGGCGAGCCGCAACCGACTCGGTCGACACGCAGCCCAGCGTTCCACCAGGCCCGATGACGTTTTCAGGGACGACACCCGCCGCATGCTCGATCGGCCCGTCGCGATCCGACGCTGACGGAGAAGACAGAGGGCGGATACGGCCTTCGGGGGCTGGACGGCCGGATCGACGTCATCCTCCGCGACAATCCCGACGAGGCGATTCTGCATACGGTCCTGGGCGAGAAGAACGGTCGCATCCCCACGCTGACGTTCGCCGCTCCGTATGAAAATCAGGCCGGCAGGTTCTACGGTCCGATCGCGTATGAGAAATAGGGCCGACCAGACTGATGGGCATTCGGGTCGGTAGCGTGGGGTTGGCTACCACACCTTCGTCGCTCAGGAGCACCTGTAGATCGGGATCGGCCAACGCGTCCGCCACCGACATCTGCGCGCCGTTCACAACCATCTGTTGTTTGACCAGGCGAATCCCGTGGCTGTAGTCCACGTAGTAGTCCACATGCCCGAGATGAAGCGGCTGGACGGGGACACCGTTGCGTTGGTGCCAGCCGTAAATGGCGACGCGGCCGGGGTTGTCGGCCAGCAACGGGGTCACCACCACGTCTTTCTTGATCCCT
>JBHHZX010000165.1:0-8606 GCA_046758265.1 Phycisphaerae bacterium | reverse complement strand
CATCTCGCACGTTTCCCGGCCCGGCCAGTCGTCGCCGGGATCGTGGATCGCGTAGAACCACATTTCGTGCACGATGCCGGCGTTGACCAGCTCGCGGAGGTTGAGGAAGCGCTGCGGGTCGCGCGGGTCGCGAAAGCCGAAATGTTTCGCGTAGTCGTCGGTGAAGAACCCGCTGTAGTCGCACAGCGCCTCGTGCGGCTGGCGATCCTTCTTGCGCGGCAGCAGGCTGCTGGTGACGCGCTTGCCGACGTTCGGGCCGGCTTTGTCGCGCAGGTCCACGTACTTGGCGACCTCGTACTCAATGAACGCCGGGGCGTCCGGATTCTTGAAGCCGTGGTAGCGCGTCGCCTCGGCGGTCGCCCGGATGATGCCTTTGACGTGCTTGCGGATGTCGTTCATCTCCACGTCATTGGCGAAGTTGAGCACGAGCACGCGCGGCCGCATCTTGCGAATCTTGTTATGGTTCCGCCACAGCCAGTCGTCGGAGTTGCGATAGCTGACGCGATTGGGCCAGACGGTCAGGTCGTCGAGGAGACTCTCGGGTACGACCGTAGCCGGCGAAACCTGGCGCGCTGCGGATCGCTGCTGCGCATACAGATGCGCGGACGCCGGCGTAATCAGCAGCGCAACGAAAGCCGCCAGTATCCGTGAGTACCTCATGGTCGCTGCTCCTTCATTCTCGGCCTCGTGCGTCACGCTTGGATTCGCCGCGGGCGGCGAGCAAATCGAGCGCGATGAACCCAACCAGACCAATGGACGCTACAAACGCCGAAGCCAGGTACATGCGCAGATTCTCATACCAAACCGTCAACCCACATGCAGACCAGGTCACCAGCGTGATCACCCAGATGGTGACACAGCTCAGTCGCAGGTGAGCAAGACCGTCTTCTGGCTCTCTTCGCCTGAATATCCTTCGTCGTCCCAAGAACATCACCGCGGCCAATACAGCGACACCGACGAGATGCCGTGTCTCGACGAGACCCGATGGCAGAGACGCAATACCGAGGATCATCCAAGCGAGGCACCACACGCCTTTCAGAGTCGCCAGGTGGAGGGTACCCTGTCCTCCTCGAGTAGAAAGCCGATTTATCTCCGTCCGTTCGTTCATCTCCACGCTGCGGCGCCTACGCGCCGCGGTCTTCGTGCTCGATAGCTACGTGGCCCTCGCTTGCGCTTCGGGCTCTGATTCCCGCTCGCTGACGCTTCGCAGCTCGGATTCGTCGGCGCGGCGTGCGAACGCTACGATTCGGCCGGCACGGAGACCGGCCGCGACATTCCCCTTCGTCGCTCCGTCGCTTCGTGGCTTCGTCGCTTTCGACTTCTGCTCGCTCACGCTTTGCGGCTCCGATCGGCCGACACGGAGGTCGGCCGCTACAAGGTATCGATCTCTTCCATCACCGCTTCGATCAGCGGCCGCAGCGTTTTCTCGGAGAAGTCGAATTTCAGGCCTGCCGCTTCGAAGAGCTCCGGCAGCGGGCGCGAGCCGCCCAGGGCCAGGCCGTTGCGGTAGAGCGCCACCGCCTGCTCGTAGTCTTTCCTTGCGTTCATCCAGACCTGTAGCGCACCGAGCTGCGCGATGCCGTACTCGACGTAATAAAACGGCACCTCGAAGAAGTGCAGCTTGCGGTGCCACGAGTGGCGGTCGTACGCCTCCAGCCCACTCCAGTCCACGTGCGGCGAAAAGCGCTGCGTGAGCCGTTGCCACTCGTCCTTGCGGTCTTCCAGCCCAGCGTCGACGTGCGTGTAGACCCAGTGCTGCAACGCGTCGACTCGCGCCATGAACGGGAAGAACTGCACGATCCCCTCCAGGAACCGCCTACGGGCACGATTGGTCTCGTCGCCGTAGAACTCCTCGAGGTGCGGCAGCGCCAGCATCTCCATCCCCATCGACGCGACCTCGGCGAACTCGATTGGATAGTGGCGATACGCTAGCAATGGCTCGTTGCGGCACGCCCAGGTGTGAAACGCGTGCCCGCCTTCGTGCAACAGCGTGCGGACGTCGCCTTCAGTGCCGACCGCGTTCATGAAGATGAACGGCTCGCGGCGTTCCTCATAGGTCTCCTGGTAGCCGCCGGGCGCCTTGCCCTTGCGGCTGTCGAGGTCGAGCAGCCTCCTCGTTCCAAGCGTCGCGAAGATCTGGCCCAGCTCGCGATTCACCTGATGAAAGATGTTGCTGCAACCCCGTTTGAGCTGCTCGTCGGTCTCAAAGGGTCGTAGCGGCGGGCGGTTCTCGGGGTCGACTGCCATGTCCCACGGGCGAAGCGTCTCGACGCCGAGTTTCTTTTTGCGCCGCTCGGCGAGCTGGCGCACGGCAGGCAGGACGACCTGCTCGATCGCGTCGTGAAACGCGAGACAATCCTCTGGCGAGTAGTCGAAGCGCTCCATCGCTTTGAACGCGTACTGGCGATAGTCCTGGCAGTCGGCGTTGCGGGCCATCCGGTCGCGCAGCTTCACCATCTGGTCGTACAGCTCATCGAGCGCCCGGGCGTCCTGCCGGAAGCGGTCGGAGCCGAGCCGGAAGGTTTCCTCACGCACCTTGCGGTCGGGCTCTTCCAGAAAGCGACCGAGCTGTTGGAGTGTCATCTCCCGGCCGCTGTACGTGACGGTCATCGCGCCGGTGATCTTCTGGTACTGCTGAATCAGTTTGGCGTGCTCGACCTCCAGCGGGATGTTCTCCTTACGGAACAGCTCGATTGAGTTGCGGATGCTGCGCTCGAGCACCTCGTAGCGCTTCTGCGGGAGCGGGAACTTCTTCGCATTCTCCACGAATTTACGCCGGAGCTGATCGTGCCACGGTTCGCGATGGGGCTGCACGTTTTCGACGAAATCGAGGTAGCGCCGCTCGCGCTTCGGGTCGTCCGTCGCCCGGGTCATCTCGATCCGGCGGCTGATGCACTCTTCGTCGAAGGCGCCGTCAATCTCGCTGAAATCGAGCATCCACTTCTCGAACTCTGCGAACGACTCGATCGGCCGCTCGGCAAGCTCCCGGTAATACTTCTCCGCTGTCTCCCACGTGCCGAACTCGGCGTCGGGCGCAAGGAACTGGCGGGGGAACTCCGCCGTCGCTGTGGGAGCGGGGCTCACATCGGGCATCGGCACACCTCATCTTCAGAGATAACGGTGTTTCTCGGGTGGAACGGGCATTATCGGGGAGGCGTTTGTACTGGCAAGGGGCTGCCGCACTTCACCTGAACGCGTCGTCGCCGCGGCGTCCGAGCGCAACGAAAACGGCCGGGCCGCGAGCGATCCGGCCGTGGGAAAACCGTTTGGGCTTTGGCGCTACCGCCGCGACCACGCGAAGTGCGCGAACGCCTTGTTCGCATCCGCCATCCGGTGCACCTGCTCACGTGTGTTCATGGCGTCGCCTTCCTTGCGGTAGGCGGCCATCAAC
Source organism: Phycisphaerae bacterium (assembly GCA_046758265.1). Taxonomy (GTDB): domain Bacteria; phylum Planctomycetota; class Phycisphaerae; order UBA1845; family Fen-1342; genus JALSRY01. Next base: position 5,215 of record JBHHZX010000165.1, on the reverse strand, counting down.
TCGTTGGCGAGTCGCTGGGCCATCGGCCGGCCCTTCTTGGCGCGCGCCGCGGCCAGAATCCAGCGGATGGCCAGCGACTGCCGTCGCTTGGCATTGACCTGTATCGGCACCTGATAGTTCGCGCCTCCGACCCGTCGTGAGCGCACCTCGATGTTCGGCTTGACGTTCTCAACCGCCGTCTCGAATACCTCGACTGGCGACGCATCGGTGATTTTCTGGGAAATGCGGTCCATCGCCTCGTAAAAGATGCGCTGCACGACGGATTTCTTGCCGTCGTGCATCAGGCAGTTGATGAACTTCGCCGCCAGCTTGCTATTATGCCGCGGGTCGGGGTGAAGCTGAGTGTCGGATGCCGTAAAACGCTTGTAGCCCATCTCTCACCTGGCTCGCAACGACCGGATCTTTCGCTACTTCTTCTTTCGCTTCACGCCGTACTTACTGCGGCCCCGGTTGCGCGCCTTGCCCTCTTTGTCGCCGAGAACGCCGGCGCAGTCGAGCTTGCCGCGGATGACGTGGTAGCGTACACCCGGCAGGTCGCGGACGCGTCCGCCGCGCACGAGCACGATCGAGTGCTCCTGGAGGTTGTGATCGACGCCCCCGATGTAGGCCGTGATCTCGCGTCCATTGGTCAGGCGGACCCGGGCCACCTTCCGCAGGGCCGAATTCGGCTTCTTGGGCGTTTGCGTCTTGACCTGCAAGCACACGCCGCGTCGCTGCGGCGACCGCTCCAGGTCGCGCACTTTCGGCTTCTTCGGCACCTTGCGGCGCGGGTGCGAGATCAGTTGGTTCGTCGTTGGCATAAGCCACTCGTTCTCAAGGCCAAGTTGGCCCCGCCCATCTTGCAGCGGGGCGACGAAGCAAGAAGTATAGCCGCTCCAGCCCCGCTGCCAAGCGCGATCCGGCGCGGAACTAGCGCATGCGGCCGGAAAGCAACACCCAGCCGTTGCCGTATTGCCGGGGGATCATAAGCGGCGACGCCCGGCGGGTGAACCTTCCCAGCCAGATTAGGACGCCGTAACGGCAATGTCGGCGGGCGCGCCAATAGGCCGGGGGTGCCAGAATGGCGTGGTTGTAGCGCGAGCGCAGCCACTCGAGGGCGGCGGGCGTCAAATCGTGAAATTCCCGGACCCACAGGACAGGGCAGTGTCCGATAACATCGCGACCCGCGACCTTGAAATAGATCTGGTCGCCCGTACAGATTCGCCCATAGGGCAACCGGCGCTGCCGTGCGAATCGAGTTTCCAGCCGTTTGCGGCCGTCAAGCAGGCCGCTGGCGATGCGGCTGTCGATAATCGCAACGTGGACCGCGGACACGCGGACGGCTCCTCGGCTCGACCCGTGGGTTCGCTTTGGTAGCTGATATCGGCCCGCGTCGCTACGGGGATTTGCCTTGGTCTGCGCGTTCGCCCGACGCGATGAATTGCCCTTTCGATGAATCCGATGTGAAATCAGAGGAGTCGGGGATTCTTCTGTCAGGCGGGAGAGGCCGACCGCGCCTGCGGATTCGTCTTGAGCATCCAGACTTCGTTGCCCGCATCGTTGAAGTGAACGCGGGTCATGTAAGCCTGCATCAGCATGATGCCGCGCCCGCTCGGCCGTTCCAGATTCTCATCGCTGGTCGGGTCGGGCAGTCCGGTCGGCGCAAAACCGAGCCCTTCGTCGCGGACCATTATGATGGTCCGTTCCCGGTCCACGGAATAGCGCACCACCAATTGCCTCGAGGCGTCGTTGTCGTTGCCGTGCTTGACGGCGTTCGTCAGGGCTTCTTCGAGCGCCAGCTTGATGGCGAAGGTCACCGCGGCGCCGTAACGGCAGCGGGCAAGCCGGTCCATGATGCGTTTTTCTACTTGCCTGGCGCTTTGCAGGTCGTTTGGGACCACCAACTCGACCAGATCGGTTTCCCGCACGCCAAACTCGCTGGGAACGGTCATCGTCGCCCCTTAGCGCGATCAAGGATGCGGTCGCGACATGGACGCCTCACGCTTGGAAATGCGCCAGCGCCTGATCCGCCGTATCGTGAATGTCGAACACGCGGTTCAAGCGGGTGATCTTGAAAACTTCAAAGATTTGGCGGTTGATGTCCGAAAGCTTCAAGTCCCCGTTTTGCTCTTTGATCTTCTTGTTGAGCGTGATCAGCATTCCCAATGCCGCGCTGGACAGGTGATCGACGTTCTTGAAGTTCAAGAGGAGCTTGATGCCCGATTCGGATTCGACTACTTGATGTAGTTCCTCGCCAATTTCCTGGATCGAAAGCTCTTCGAGGATCTTGCGGTCCGCAAATTCGACGACCGACACGCCGTTCGATCGTCTGATCCTCAGATGAGACGATGGCTGCTCCATCGGTGACGTCTCCTCGGCAGAGCAATCCGGGCCAATCGCCCATTGGTGAACCGCTCGCGGCGCCTGTCGCCGGAGGTCCGTGCGCCCGTTATTTAATTCTCTACCGCGCCGCGTAACGTGTCAAGCCGTTCCTCCACGCCGCGGGCGATCCCACGCGCGCCCGCCGCTTTGCAGAGCGTCTGCCACCCGACGGCATTCTTCCGGGCAGGTTTTGCCAAACGCTCTGCGCCGGGGTTAGACTAGGCCGAAAACGCCGGGCCCTGCTCGGATCCCCGCGTGTCGCCTGGCAATAGTTGGAGTTCGTCTTGGGCAGCACCGCCGTCCGATCCTTCTACCGTCATCAGGCCTGCGTCTACGACTGGACGCGCTGGACGATCCTCCACGGCCGCCGGCGTGCCGTCGCACGGCTGGAATTACGGCCCGAAAGCGCGGTGCTCGAAGTCGGCTGCGGGACCGGCTTGAACTTTCGCTACGTGCTGGACTACCTCAATCCCGCCCGGGGTCGGCTCGTCGGCGTCGATTTCTCGCCGGACATGCTGCGTCAGGCGGAAAGACGCGTCGCCGCCCGCGGCTGGCAGAACGTCGAACTGCTCGAGGCCGACGCGACGAAGCTCAACCTTCATCGACACTTTGACGGCGTCCTCTTTACCTACAGCCTGACGATGATCCCTGACTTTCCCGCCGCAATCGACCGCGCCCGCGCGCACCTCAAGCCCGGCGGTCGACTCGTCGTCCTCGATTTCGGCCGCTTCGAAGGCTGGGGCCCGCTCGCTCCCCTGATGCGCGGCTGGCTGCGGCTTAACCATGTCGAACCGCTGCGCCCGTACGAACAGAAGCTGCGCGAAGTCTTTCCCGACCTGGAACTCTCCTACTGGCTCGGCGCCTACAATTTCACGGCCGTCGGGCGGCGGAGTGAGTAGCCATGGCCCACGTCATCGACATGCCCGTCGCGCAAGAGCGGTCCTTGCTGGAACGGCTGGTGTTCCATGGCATCGTCTTCAACATGTCGTGGGAGGACCCGGAGATGGATCGCCGGGCGCTACGCGTGGGTCCCGACGACACGGTCATCTCGATCAGCTCCGCCGGCTGCAATCCGCTCAACTTCCTCTGCCAGAACCCCAAACGGCTCATCACCATCGACAGCAACCCGGCCCAGAACGCCATCGTCGAACTCAAGCTTGCTGGCATCGAGACACTGGACCACGCGACGTTCTTCGACATCTTCGCCGCCCGCAACCCGGCGGTTGTGACCAAGGTCTACCGTAGCCGACTGAGGCCGCGCCTCTCAGCGCGGTCGAAAGAATTCTGGGACAGGAATCTGTGGATGGTGCACCGCGGGCTGTACGACTTCGGGAAGATGGGAATGGCGGCCCGTATCGTGCGTTTCGTGGTTCGGGGGTTGGGCATCAGCCAGCGGCACACCGAGCGGTTCTTCGAGTCGCGCTCACTGGAAGCGCAGGCCGAGATGTACCGCAAGTACGTCGAGCCGCGGCTCTGGGGGCCCGTCGCCGAGCGGCTGTGCAAGTCGCGCTGGTTCATGTACCTCTGCGGCGTGCACCCGCGGCAGTTCGAGCTCGTGAACGGCCGGCACGACATCTATAAGTACGTCAAAGAACGGATCGAATATGCCCTGACCCATGTGCCTATCTACGACAACTATTTTCTGAGCGTCATCGTCACCGGGCGGTTTCGCGGCAACTACGTGCCGCCGTACCTCCTTGCCGAGAACTTCGAAACGCTCCGCAACAACCTGGACCGCGTCACGGTCGTGAACGGCTGGCTGGGTCCGTACCTGGACACGCGGGAGCCGGGCTCGATCGACAAGTTCAACCTGCTGGACATTTTTGACTGGATGACACCGGAGCTCTTCGAGTCCACACTGCGGAGCGTGTTACGGGCCGCCACGCCGGGCGCCCGCTTGATCTACCGCTCCGGCAGCTATCGGCTCGACCCGCCGGAATCTGTCCGCCGCCGGCTCGATCATCACGCCGAACTCTCGAAAGAGCTGCTCGCGATCGACCGCTCGGCGACGTACGGCAGCTTCTACGTGTTCTCGGTCAAGGACGGTTTCAACGACAACGACGGCCGCTAGCCTGTCGTTGCCGACCGTCAGGCCGTGGTCTTCAGCAAGCCGACGATGCCGTCCAGCGGGACGCGTAGCCACTGGGGGCGGTTATCGAGCTCGTGGGCCAGCTCGTACACGGACCGATCGAGCAGGTAGGCTCGCAGCAGCAGGTTCAGTTGGTCTCGCGATTCCGGCAGCAGGTCGCCTTCTTTCACTACATCGAGATATGACTTCAGGAACACCCCGCTGACCCAGATTTGCCAGAAAAGGGCGGCGGGTTGTAGCCAGCCGAACTCATCCGGGCCGACCACCACGTCGGGCGTGCGGTCGAGCAGGCAGGAATTCGCCGCGTAGTGGAACGAGCGCAACATGCTCGCGACGTCGCGCAGCGGTGGGCTCTTCAAACGCCGTTCGCTCAGCCGGCGCTGGGGTTCGCCCTCGAAGTCGACGATGACGAAATCGCTGCCGGTGAACAGCACCTGTCGCAAGTGGTAGTAACCGTGGCACCGAATTCGCCTGGCCCGGATTGTCTGCTCGCGCAGCGCCCGCGCGATGCTGCGGACATCGTCTTCGCGATCGAGCACGTACTGGGCGCGGTCCTGTACGTCGCTCGGCAGCTCATCCAAGCGCTTTCGCAACGCACGCAGCGCGTACTTCGCCGCGCTGTCCATGGCGTGAGACAGCGCACGGCGATGGAAATCGGTGAATGGTTCCGGATCGAACGCGGGATCACCCTCGCTACGGGCCAAGACCACATGCATCTGGGCCGTACGACGACCGAGCAGCCGGGCCGACTCGAGGTACGGGCCC
>JBHHZX010000164.1:0-8617 GCA_046758265.1 Phycisphaerae bacterium | reverse complement strand
GAGCAGGGTCCCGGCGGGTACAACGGGCTCGATGACTGGACGGAATTCAGTTCGCCGGGTGTCTCCCAGGCACAGAAGAGTTGTTTTGAGGTGCCCGCCCACGACGGGCTTTGCACCATGCGAGCCACGGGCCAGGCCGTAGCGGGCGTCTATCAGGAAACCACCGTCACCCCGGGGGAAAGCCTGCATATTAGCGCCTACCTGTACACCCCGACTTTTGAGCAGCTCACCGGTACCGGTCGAGCCGGCGTCAAAGTGGAGTGGGCGGTTGGGGGCGTGCCGGAGGACATCGACATCGGTGTTCCGGGCAGCCCCAACACGATCGGGCCCGACGCGCCGCAGGACACGTGGCTCCCGCTGACGATCGATTACACCATGCCACCCGGCTCGAGTGCCCTCGCTCGGTTTACGAACATCATTGAGAAAGGCACCGCGTTCTCCGGGACGGTCTACATCGACGCCAGCGAGGCGGTGGTGCTCAACCGGTTTGACGGGGCCGATGTCGACGGCGACAACGACCAGGACCTTCATGACTTTGCCTGGTTCCAGCGGTGCTACACCGGCAGTGGGGCCGGCGCGCTCCCGTGGAACGGCATCGTGTTCGACTTCGACGACGATGAGGACATCGATTGGGCCGACTGGAACTTCTTCGTGCCGCGGTTTACCGGCCCCGCGCAAGACGGGTGATGCGCCGGCGTAGGACGGAGGCGAGAAGAATAAAAACGAATGCGCGATTCGCGACGCTGCTGGTTCCCGGCGGGCGGTCCTGCGCCGAGGGTAATCGCGGTGCCGTGGGGCTTGCAGCAGAAACGAGACGCGCCTGACGAACCCCTCTGAGAACGACGAGACGTTGGTGCAAGGAAAGGTCTGAGGGGGAGAGCCTCTCGTCCCAGTTTCTCATTCTGGGCATCCGGCGGTCCGGATGAATAGCAACTGTCAAGCCTAAGTCCAATCCGTCGCGAGTGTCACGGCAGCGGGCCGGACGGCCGCAGCTTCCTGACGGCATCTTTCAATGTGGCCCGTGGGACTTCCACAGCCGCGCCTGGTGGTCATCGGCGGTCGCGATCGTGTCCCCGCCCGGACTGAAAGCCACTGCGGTCACGGCAGAGACATGACCCCGGAGGGTCAGGATCTCCTGGCCGGAGGCGAGGTCCCACAATCTGGCCGTGCTGTAAAAGCCCCCGGAGACCACCCGACTACCTTCGTCGTTGATCGCCACGCAATAGACCGGGCTCCGGTGGCCGTGGAGGGTCATAGGTTCGGTTTCGCCAAGAGCGCTCCAGACCCGGACCGTACCATCTTCGCCGGCCGAGACGATCTTCTGGCCGTCGGGAACCACGGCGACCGCATAGACATTGTGCGTGTGCCCCTTGAAGGTGCAAAGCGTGCGCGCGGTTTCGACGTCCCAGAGCCTGACGGTACGATCCGTGCTCGCCGACACGAGTTGCGTCCCATCCGGCATCCAAGCGACGCCCGTTACGCCGCCAGCGTGCCCCACGAGCGTTTTCTTGAGATCGCCGGTGTTGGCATCCCAGATCTTGACGAACTTGTCGTTGCCGGCCGACGCGATCCAGCGACCGTCCGGGCTGAAAGCGGCACTGTAGACCTGGCCGTCATGCGCGTGGAGCTCGCGCAGCGACTCTCCTGTCGTCGCATCCCATACTTTGACCTTGCCATCTGCCGCAGCGACGGCCAGGAGTTTCCCATCCGGACTGTAGGATACGGCGTATATCAGCATGCCCCGAGGGAAGCCGGTTAGCAACATGAGCCGCCGGCCGGACGCCACGTCCCAAACGCTGACCTGGCCGTTTCCCCCTGCTGTCAACCGTGTGCCGTCCGGACTGAACGCTAGCGCCCCACCGGCGTTATTCTCCGGCAACACTAGCTGAATCGATCTGGCAGGCTCGTCCCACCAACGGAGCGTGCCATCGCGGGCGGCGGAGAAAAGACGCGTCCCGTCCGTGTTGAAGGCCAGGCGGTGCACTGCGCCCGTGTGACCTCTGAGTGTGCGTAGCTCGTTGCCGGTGCTCGCGTCGAGGACCTTGATCGTGGTATCCGTGCTGCCGGAAGCGATCCATTTCCCGTTCGGGCTGAACGCAAGACATATGAGCTTGCTGGTATATGGGCGGACGACTGCGAGCGGCGCGCCGCTCTGCACGTCCCAGATGCGCACGGTGCAGTCCTCGCTCCCGGACGCGAGTCGCCTGCCGTCCGGACTGAACGCGAGCGCTTGCACATGGTCCGTGTGGCCCACAAACGATTGGCGTTGCTCGCCCGTGGCCGTGTCCCACATGCCGATCGCGAATGTCTTGTCGGCCACCGCCAGGCGGCTCCCGTCCGGACGGAATGCGGCGCTGTTTACGGTTCCACCGGCCGTCCTGATTGTCTGCAACACCCGGCCGGTCGCCATATCCCAAATTGTTGCGATGGGGTCCCACCCACCGGTGAACACGCGGGCGCCGTCCGGACTGAACACCGAGACACGAACCGACTGGTCGGACAGGGGCTTGACTTCGGAAAGTACGCGACCGTTGGCCGCATCGTAGACCACGACGCGCTGCCGGTTCGCCCCCGCGACGATACGCTGCCCGTCCGGGCTTACGGCAAGGGCGAGGGTCAAATCCATCGCGGGGGGTTGAATCGTTTGCAGCCGCCGGCCGGACGCAGTGTCCCACACCTGGATTTGACCGCCGAACCGGCTGGTCACAGCCGTGCGCGCCCCGCGACTGAAGGCCGCGGACATGCCCCCGGGCTGGTCGAACCGGATGCTACCGGAGCTCTGATCCGAGAGTCGCAGGAGATAACTCCACTCCCATCCGCGCAGGTCCGAAGGGCATTCCTCAAGCAGACGTCTCATGCGCTCCAGGTCGTTGGCGGAGTAGGCGGCCTGGGCGAAGCCGATCCGGCTGAAGTACAGGCTCCGACGCAGCTTCTCGGCCTCCCGGTCTGCCCGGTTCTTCGAGGCGACGGCTTCAAGGCGCGCCGCTCTTTCGGCCGCGGCCAATTCGCGATTCCTCTCCGCTTGAATTGACGACAGGACGCCGAACGCCGCCAGGAGGACAAGAACGACAGTCGTGGCCGTCACGATCACTCGATGGCGCCGCAGGTTTTTCCCCAGCACATAGAGAGCCGAATCGCGCTTGGCCTCAATCGGCTCGCCGCGCAGATAGCGGCGGATGTCGCCGGCGAGGTCGGACGCGGACTGGTACCGGCGCGTCTTGTCCTTCTCCAACGCCTTGACGACGATGGTTTCAATCTCGCCGCGGAACGTCTTGTTGATCGACGCCAGGCGTGCCGGCTCTTCCTCGCGAATCCTGCGGGCCGCCTCGGGAATCGACCGGCTGCCGACATCGTGCGGCAGTCTCCCGCTAAGTAGCTCGTAGAGCATCACGCCCAGCGAGTACACGTCCGAGCGCGTGTCCAACTGCGCCGAATCCCCGGTCACTTGCTCGGGGCTCATATACGGCACGGTGCCAATCAGCTGGCCGGTGTCGGTCTGGGTGGTCACCGCTTGCATATCGGCGTCGGTCGCGCGCGCCACGCCGAAGTCCAGGATCTTCGGCTGCCCGGTTTCATCAACCAGTACGTTGCCGGGTTTCAGGTCGCGGTGAATCACGCCCTTCTGGTGTGCATGCTGCACCGCGTCGCAAATCCGCGCGACCAAGTCGAGGCGTTCGCGCGTGCCGAGATTATGGTGGCTGGCATAATCGTTTAGCCGTTCGCCTTCGATAAACTCCATTGCGAAGAAGGGCTGGCGGACCTTCACGCCCTTCTCCGTTCCGACTTCGGCCGTCGCCGCTTCATAAATGTGTGCGATGCCGGGGTGGTGTAGCTGGGCGAGCACCTCCGCCTCGTGCTGGAACCGACGCAGCATGTTGCGGGATGGCAGCCCGGACCGGATGACCTTCAGCGCCACCGTCCTTTGCAAATCCTTCTGCCGCGCCTCATACACCACGCCCATCCCCCCCTCGCCGATCCGGCGGACGAGCTCGTAGCGCCCGATGCGCGCCGGCAGGTCACGGTTGACATGCGCGTCGTCCTCAAGCGACGGCGTGAACACCGGCCTGCACAGGAACTCGCCCATCCCTGTCGCGTCGTGCGACAAGAGCTGGTCGACGAATGCCCGCAGACCGGCGTCACCGGCGCAGCTTTCGTTCAGCACGGACTCACGCTCTTCAACCGGCCGCTCAACGGCGAGTTGGAAGATTTCCTCCGCCCTCTTGATCTTCCCCGCATCCATCGCAAATGGCCGGCTAGGCGTCGGTTTCCGGGTCCGAGAGTAGCGTATAGAGAAACGTCCGGATGAATCGCCATTCTCTTTCGACGGTTGGCACGGAAAGGCCGAGCGCCACCGCCGTCTCTTCGGCAGTCAGGCCCGCGAAGTAGCGGAGCATGACGATTCTACCCTTGCGTGGATCAGCCTGTTCGAGGCGCGCCAGCGCTTCGTCGAGCGCAAGCAGATCCTCCGCGGGTGGCTCGATCAGTGGCTCCGCCTGCTCCACGTCAACCCGCTTGCGACCCCCGCCGTGCTTCGGGCTTGCTTTGCGGCGGGCCTGCTCAACGAGAATCTGGCGCATCGCCTGGGCGGCGGCCGCGAAGAAATGCCCGCGACTGCTCCAGCCCGGATCGTCGCTGCCGACCAGCCGCAGGTAGGCCTCATGGACGAGGGCGGTTGGCTGAAGCGTGTTTCCCGGCGGAGTCTTGGCCATCCGCGCCTGCGCGAGCTGGCGCAGCTCGGAATAGACCAGCGGCAGCAGCTCGGCGGCAGCCTGCGGGTCGCCCGCGCTGGCGGCTCGCAGCATCTGCGTGACCAACCCCACCGGCTGCTCTGCCATGCGGATTTCTCCGACCTTTTTTGATGGGTAATCCAGCCCATTTTCGAGCTGACCTATGGCGGGCAAGGCCGTTTCCCTGGGCCAACCCGCCATGGGAAACAGTCGAGAATTATTGTACCAAAACCGGTCCGGTGATCGCCGTCGCAAAGCTGAGAATTTGCCGGGTACGGCAGGCGGTGCGGTGCGCTCTTCCAGCCTTGATCGTCCGCAGCCGAAGAATCGATCGCCAAGCGCGCCAAGGACTCGGCAAGTCCGGTAGAAGCGTGCCCAGGTGACCTCGATGGTGACGGCGACATCGGCTTGCCGGACCTCGGCATACTGCTCGGGAACTACGCTGCGACGAGCGGTGCGAGTTACCCGGACGGTGACCTGGACGGCGACGGCGACCTGTCTGACCTGGGGACACTACTCGGCGCCTACGGGTCGACCTGCCCGTAGCGGGTGCGCGAGGCTTCTCGTCCCCAGCCAAGGGAATCGCCGCTGCCAAACCCTAGGTGGATCGCAGAGGGGTTCTTGGGTGGGCACGTTATCGGGCCACAGATTTCGCGTTTCGGCTTTGCCTCCCATCGGCTCTGCCAGTACAATGTGCTATCGGACGCGAGCCGGCTGCTTCGACAGTTGGCGATGAGGGGAAATGGGGCTTACCGTCTGTTCGGGGTCGCGAGCTGTCTCGACATCCTATCGCACGCTGCCGTCTGCGGCGCCCCGTCGAAAACACGAGCCGATCGGTACACGTTCGCCCGCGCTGGCGGCCCTGAGCATCTCCGTCACCGGTCCCACCGGCGGGCCTGCCATCCGAAATCCTCGGACCTTTATGATGGGTTGCGCAGCCCTATTTCGAGACTAACCAATGGTGGGCAAAGCGGCCCGCCAGGGGACCGACTGGCATGGAAGCCAGTCCAGAGTGATTGTACCAGATTGGGAGGTCGGTTTTTCGCGTCTGAACGCCGGTTTTTCGGCTGCGAGGCAGGAGGGTCGGCAGTCCGGATAGCAACGACGCACGTGGGGTGGCCCGCCTCTTTAGAGGTGGGGACACGAATGTCCCGCCGATTCGGGTTCCCTACGGCTAAAGCCATCGGCCAGCCAACCGTAGCGCTGGACCCTTCGGGCACGTTCAGGGCCGGCCTGCGAGTCCGGCGGGAACGGATAGAAGCGTCCGGATAACAAGGGTACTTTCAAGAACAAGGAGAAAGTCATGAAACGAACGATGGATGCAGTTTGTATCCTGTCAGTGGCCCTGCTCGCGGGATACACCGCGGCTTATGCCCAAGACCCCGTGGGCACCGTGTTCACCTATCAGGGTCAGCTCAAGGAGGGCGGGATTCCTGCCAACGGCGACTACGATTTCGTTTTTCGGCTCTTCGACGATCCGAGTGCCGGCTCACAGGTCGGCGGCGACTACCCAGTGGACGATTGGCTCGTCATCGATGGGCTGTTCACCGTGCAGCTTGACTTCGGCACGGGCGTGTTCACCGGCGATGCCCTGTGGCTGGAAGTGAGCGTGCGACCAGGCGCCAGCGGCGACACTCACACCGTGCTGTCGCCACGTCAACCGCTGACCGCCACGCCTTATGCGCTGTACGCCCTGGACGGCCCCGGCAGCGGCGGCTACTGGACGCTGAACGGCGACGACATCTACAACAACAATCCCGGCGGCGTGGGGATTGGGACGACGAGCCCCGCCTCCATGCTGGACGTGCAGTCTACCGAGGGCACACACGGTGTTATGTCAAGCGTCCCGTGGATCGCCGTCTGGGCCCACCGCACCGCCACGACCGGAACTTATCCCGCCATCCACGGCGAATGCGACTCGCTGTACGCCAACGGGAGCGCCATCCGCGGCATCATGACCAGCACTTCGCCCGGCTCCAGCTCGGCCGGCGTCCGCGGCATCAATAACGGCACCGGCGCTGCCGGCATTGGCGTCTACGGCTCACAGGATGGCAGCGGCTACGGCGTCTACGGCTCGACGCCGAGCGGAACCGGGGTCTATGGCAGCGGCGGAACCGGCGTCTATGGCAGCGGCGAAACCGGGGTCTATGGCAGCGGCGAAACCGGGGTCTATGGCAGCGGCGGCATCGGCGTCTACGGGGTACACCCCGGTTCAGGGACCTGGCCGGGCGTCTGGGGCGAATCGCACTCCACCTCATCCAGCGCGACCGCTGTACGCGGGATCATCACCAGCACCAGCCCCGGCGGCAGCTCGACGGGCGTGCTCGGCGTCAACAATGGCACCGGAGCCGCGGGTATCGGCGTGTGGGGCAGGCAGGATGGCAGCGGTTATGGAGTCTACGGCTCGACGCCGAGCGGACGGGGCGTCTATGGTAGCTCCACCAGCGGCTGGGGCGTCTACGGCGCCGGAGGTTTGGGGGGTGGCTACTTCGAGGACTCCGGGTATGACACCGGCCGGGCCTACGTCGGGTACGGCAATATAGGCATTGAGGCATACGGAGATGGAGGCGGCTACTTCCAGACCAACAACAGCTCCAGCTACGCCCACATCGCGTTCGGCGGCACCGCGGTTTCGGGATGGGGAGGAGCCAACGGCGGAACCTTCGGGGACTTGGACAGCTCCGGCACGGCCTACGTCGGGTACGGCACCTACAAAATCTGGGGTACCGGATCTGTCTCCTTCGTCCAGAACCACCCCGACGACGCGGACAACGTGATCGGCTACGCGTGTCCCGAGGGGGACGAGGTCGCCACGTATACCCGCGGCACCGCACGCCTACTCGACGGCGAGGCCGTCGTTCCGCTGGGCGAGACATTCAAGTGGGTCACCAACCCCGACATCGGCCTCACCGCCCATCTGACGCCCCGTGCGAAGGGCAGCGTCCTCTATGTCGAGTCGCTGTCCACCAGGGAGATGCTAGTGCGGTCGATGGATGGGTTCCCGGATGATATCGCCTTCGACTACATCGTCTACGGCCTGCGGATCGGCTTCGAGGAGGTCAGCATCGTCCAGGAGAAGGACCGGGAGGCCTACATCCCGTCCATGGCCGACCACCGCGAGCTCTACGAGCGTCGCCCGGAGTTAAGAGAGTACAACGCCCTCGAACGCTTTCGCGTAATGGGCGCCGCTGTGGGCGAGACCGAGCCGGCTGATTTGAGCGCGGCCTACGCCCTGCGCGACGCGATCGTCGAGTTTGATCCGGCGGTGCACGAGCTGCCGGGCGGTGGGCGGCCGGCGCCGGACGATGCGGTTCCCGCCGGCGAGCGAGACGACAGCCGATCGGCCGTCGATCCGGACACGGGTGACGAGCCTATCCGCCCGAGCGCTCCCGAGGGCACGCCGACATCCGCGGTCGGACGTTTCCATGAAACGCTCGGTCAGAAGGACGGCGAGATCGAAGCGCTGCGCGCCCGCCTGGACGCGCTCGAAGCGCTCGTCGCCGAACTGAGGAACACCGAAGACGGAGGTGCGCAATGAACCGCAGCGTGCACGCGGCGCGGCGCGGGCTGATGTTGGCCGCGCTGGCCGCAGGCGGCATGGCCTTGGCCGACGACTTCACGCTCGACTGGTGGACCGTTGACGGCGGCGGAGAGATGTTCACCACCGGCGGCGACTTCGAGCTCTCCGGCACCGTCGGCCAGCCCGACGCGAACGTCGTCGTCATGACCGGCGGCGAGTTCGAGCTCATCGGCGGCTTCTGGCCCGGCGTCGAGGAGTTCTGCTTCGGCGACTTCGACGGCGACGGGGAGGTCGGCCTGTCCGATCTGGCACAATTGCTGTCCAACTACGGCACGACCAGCGGCATGACCTACGAAGACGGCGACCTGGA
>JBHHZX010000163.1:0-8722 GCA_046758265.1 Phycisphaerae bacterium | reverse complement strand
GGTTCGTCTACAATCAGGGTATGACGACACCAGTGGGCAAGCAACCGGAAAGCGCCATGCAACGGGCCTGGATCATCTCGATTGGAACCGAACTGACGCTCGGCCAAAGCGTAGATACCAATGCCGCCTGGCTGGCCGAACAGCTCGCCGGTCAGGGCATCCGCTGCGAACGGCACGTCACCGTTCCGGACGATTTGACGCTGATTCGTGACGTGCTTCGGCAAGCCGCCGACGTGTGCGACCTGATCGTCGTGACCGGCGGCTTGGGCCCCACCGACGACGATCTGACGCGTGAAGCGTTGGCGGAGGCCGCCGGCCTGCCCCTGGAAACCGACGCCGCCAGCCTGGAGCAGATTCGCGCGTTCTTCGCGCGTCGCGGGCGCGAGATGCCCGAGCCCAATCAAGTGCAAGCACGGATTCCACGGGGCGCCCGCCCTATCGTAAACAGTTGTGGAACCGCTCCAGGCATTTGCGCGGAACTGAACGGTACCCCTTGCTATGTGCTGCCCGGTGTGCCGTTTGAAATGAAGGCGATGTTCCGGCACGCCGTGCTGCCGGACGTCCAGGCGGCGGCCGCGGGCCGCATCCTGCGAGGCCGTCGACTCCAGTGTTTCGGCATGAGCGAGTCTGAAATCAGCGAGCGGCTGCGCGATCTGATGACGCCCGGACGCAATCCCGCGGTCGGCACGACGGCCGAACTGGGGGTGATCAGCGTGCGGATCAACGCGTGCGGCCACTCGGCCCGGGCGACCGACGCGCTGCTGGACGAAACGGAGGCGGAGGTGCGTTCCCGGCTGGGAGAGGTCGTCTTCGGCCGCGAGGCCGACACGCTCGCCTCGGCGGTCGGCGCGCACCTGGCCGCGCGCGGCGAGACGCTCAGCACGGCCGAGTCGTGCACTGGTGGCCTAATCGCGAAGATGTTGACCGATGTTGCCGGTAGCAGTGCTTACTTCGCAGGTGGCGTCGTAGCGTACGCGAACGAGCTGAAGGTGCATACGCTGGGTGTGCCGCCCGAATTGCTCGCTTCCGTCGGGGCGGTCAGCGAGCCGGTGGCACGCGCGCTGGCGGAAGGCGCGCGGCGGGCGTTTTCGACCAGCTACGCGCTGGCGGTCACGGGAACCGCCGGCCCCACCGGCGGAACGCCCGATAAACCGGTCGGGCTGGTATTCATCGGGTTGGCGACGCCAAGCGGCGTGACGGCGCGCGAGGCTCACTTCGGCAGTGACGCCCCACGGAGCGTGATCCGCGAACGGGCGGCCCGTACGGCGCTGAACCTGCTGCGGTTGCAGCTCGTACGGTGAAGTGGTCCGCAGCGAAGGACTGAGAGCTCTGAATTCGCCAGCCGGCGGGAGGCGTGCCAAAAAGTTGCCCGAGGCGGCTTTGCGCGCCTGCCGATAATACGTAACGTGCCTCTTCTTGTTGACCGCCTGGCACACCGTTGCTCGTCGCGGGAGTACGATGGGGGCCAGGACGCGGGCGGCCAACGAAGACCCGGGAGTATGCCTGATGCTGAAAAACGTGTCGCGGTTGTTGTTGTTGGCGGCGCTGCCCGCGGGCCTGTGCCGAGCCCAGGACCAGCCGGCCGTTGAAACGGAACAGCCCCCCGCTGTCCGTCCCGCCGCCGATCTGACGATCCCTGAATTGCTGACGGCAGCCCGGCAGCGTCGAGCGGCCGGCATCTACAACGAGGCGATCAGCCTCTTCAACCTGGTCCTCCAGCGAGACCAGACGAACGTCGATGCCTTGCGTTCGCTCGGCGAAATGTTTGTGGAACTGAGGAACGCCGACCAGGCCCAAAAGCACTGGCTGCGTGTGCTGGACATCCAGGCCAACGATTTCGTGGCGAATTTCGGCCTGGGGCGCCTGCACCTGGCCTCCGGTATTGCTCGGAACGCGATGCGCTACCTGGAGACCGCCTTGAGCGTTGTCCCCGCCGACCCGCCCGAGCTCGAACCGCAAGTGTTAATTGCGCTGGCGCAGGCCTACCGCGGCTCGGGTTACCGTGACAAGGCCGTTGAGACCATCGAGAAGGCGCTGAAGCTCAATCCTCACAGCTTTGAAGCCCAGTACGTGCTGGTTACGCTGCGGACCGAGGTAGCCACCCGGGACCGGCGCGAAGCCGCTTTTGATCAGGCGCTTGCCGACGCTGAGTCGCTGGTACGGATTGCCGAGAACGACTTGCGGGCCAACGGCACCTCGCCGGCACGTCTGCAAACACTGGACGCGGCCTACCAGACGAAACTTCAGGTGCTGCACGCTTTTCGTCGGATACTCTTCGAGAGAAACCCCGATGGATCGTTTTCGGACCGGATCTTGAGCGGCAGGGAAGCGTTAGCGGCGATGACAATCAGTCGGACCGTAGAGGTCATGCTTGCGCAGGCGGACCTCCGACGCTCGATGTCACACTTCACGATCCTGGAGCTGGCCGCGACGGCGGTGAAGTACGATGGCGGCACCAATCCGCGTACGCTGCTGACGCTGGGCTCGCTGCTGGTTGCGACGGGTCAATGGGATGGCGCCATCCAGACGTTTCAGAAAGTGCTGGAGCTCGATCCCGGCAACGAGGCGGCACGACGACAACTCGAGGGGCTGCAATCGCGGCGGCCCACGCCCGCGACCGCACCATCAACCGCCCCCACGCCGTAGCCGTCCCGCCGAGTTGCTACGGAATGTTGCCGCGTGGATCAAAGTCGTGCACTTCGGCCCCGGACTGGTCGGTCACACGCCACAGCAACTGGGGGAAGGGCGGGTTGGTGTCTTCCCGTACAAAGACGTACTGGATCAGCCCGCCGCGAAGGAATTCGTTGCAGCGTGCGCCTGAGGCTGCGGTGCCCGACGGTGCCAGGTGCTGGAAGGGATCCTGGAAGCCGGTGCACTCGCAGCCGGTCCCCTGGATTTCGCTGGGCACGCGGCGACCCGACCCGACCCCCAGAGCATTCGAGCCGGTGATCAGGTCGGACTCGTCGACGTAGTAGAAGGCGTCCTGGTCGCAGTTGGCGTCGCCGAGGATGATCGCCTGTTCGGCGCAGGGCGAGGTTGCGTTGAAACTGATTTTGAGGGCGGCGCCTTCGCCGGTGCCGGGGTTGTGGAACAGGATCAGATTGGGCACGGGGAGGGGTACGCCGCCGCTGGTGAAGAAGTTGTCAAAGGTGGCATTGGTGCCCTGGGCGGGTGCGATGGCGGAAGCGAGTTGCGAGCCGCCGGCGCCGCCGCCGCGTCGAAACTGCCCGCCCTGGTGGAAGTAGATCAAGGCCGGGCCCTCAATGCAGTAGTTTCCGAATTCCTGTGCGGCAGCTTCCGGGATTTCCGTGTAGCCGTTTTGCGTGTAGAGATCGATGTCGTCCGGGCAAACGGCGCCGTCGGGGTACGTCTCCCCGTTGACGAGCGCAATCAGCACAAGGAAGTAGTGGATGAAACTGTCCGTCGACAGGTTCCGCATGGAGATGCGGATGAACTTGCGCGCGTTCGGCTCTGAGCAGGGATCGATGTTGGCGCGACTGCCAGTGTCAAAAAAAGTACTTTCGTCGCCGGTGCCTCCGGTGCTCGGCGGGGCCGTGCTGCCTAGGAAGACGAACGGCGTACCGATCAAGGACAAGGCGCTGGTGCCGGAAGCACACCCGGGCGACCACAGTGAGCTCATTACGATGGCCGCGAGAAGACATAAGGCGGGCCGTCCCAGCTTGCCGAAACGCGTCTGCATGGCGGATACTCCGGTTATTGTTGGCACTGGCGCCTCGCCCTTGCCGGCACCCACGGGCCGACGGACGTTCGCCCGGTTGGCGCGCCCGCGAGCCCACGTCAACTGGACTATATACCGTCCCCAGGTTTCCGACAAGGTTTCCGATTTGCACCGTGGAGCCCTTTCGGCGAAACTGGGTGTTGAGGCTTGCCGTAGCAGGGCTGATGAGCGTGCCAAGCGAGAGTGTAGCCACCGTTCTGATCGCGGACGATAACCCGCAGATTCTCGAGCTGCTCGAGGCGTACCTCGACCCGCTGGCGCTACGCGTGCTGACGGCGAAGGACGGTCAGGAAACGCTGGACGTGGTCGAAAGCGAGCAGCCCGACCTGATCCTGCTCGACATCATGATGCCGAGACGCAGCGGTTTTGAGGTCTGCCGCCTGCTGAAGGAAGACCCCCGCTACCGCGACATTCCCATCATCATGGTCACGGCGTTGAACGAAGCCGCCGACATGGAGCGGGCCCGCGAATCCGGGGCGGATCACTTCCTGAGCAAACCGGTCAACAAGCTCGAACTGCTCGACCGCGTGCAGGACCTGCTTCGGCGCAAGAAGCCGGATGCGTCGGGCGAGCGCGACACTTCGAAGAGCAGCTAAGGCGCTTCCTGCCCGCGCGGCTCGCTCGGCCGGTTGTACCGAACGAAACGCCAGGCATCCGCCGAGACCCCCGCGGCGACGAGCGCCTTCTGCAAGCGGGCCTCGTCGGATCGCAGGGTCCCTTCCAGCCGAATGCGTTGCACGTAGTCCGGCGACAGCCGCCGGGCCAGCTTGATCAGGTCCGCCACGTCTTCCGGGTGCGCGTAGCGTTCATCCACGAAGGCGGCGCCGCGAAAATCAACGCGGATTTCGTGCGCCCGCGCCTTGGCCGGCCGGAGCACGATCCGGACCGGCGTTTGCAGCGGCGGGATGCCGGCAGTGTGGGCCAGGGCCCACAACTCCGCGTCACGGCTGACGTGGTTCCGCGAGAGCGCCAGCAAGGCGTCGGGTTTGTCCACCACCGCGAATCCCTCGCCGCTGCGGTCCGCCGACAGCGTCCCGTCCGGCAGGCGGCGCGAGCCGGCGAAAACCCACGGCCGGTCGATCGGCGTCCGGGCGAACTCGAACTCGCGCAGCCATTCGAAGCCGGCGGCCGTTCGCCGACGACCTTCGTCTTCCCATTCGATCGTGAGGTCGATCAGATCGCCCGCCGGCGGCCCGAAGCGCCCGCGGCGCTCGTCCCACTGCGGCGGATGCCCGGGTTCCAGGCCGACCAGCCCGAGCGCCACGTAGATGTGCACGGCAGATGCGTCTAGACGCACGATGCTTTCGTGTTCCTTGCCGGGCAGGCAGGCCAGGAACTCGAGCGGGCCCCGGCGCAAGACCACGTGGCCGTCCACGTAAACGGCACGCCGAGTCCAGTCGATGCTGACCCCCGGCTGAAAGAGGCGCGCGCCAGGCGATGCGGGCCGCGAACTGGGTCGCTGTGGCTGTGCAGCAGCGCGCCGCGTCGAAACACCGACGCAGAGTGCGAGCCCTGCGACGAGACATGCACTCCGGGCACGCCCAAACCCCGCGCCGCGGCCGGCTCTTCCCCAAGAACGACGCCCGGCTTTGGGCGGCGGCGGGCGTCCGGCGATGTTTGATGAACGCGTGCGCGGCACGGCGGACTGCTCTCCTAGCCGGGCGGCAGCGCGACAAGCGTCGGGAAGGCCTCTTCTTCGGCCTCCTTCTGGATCAGGATTTTGGCCTTGAGCAGGATCAACAGGGTCTGCGTATCCTTGACGATGGACGTGTTGGTGAAGGCCCGCTTCAGGATCGGAATCTTGCTGAGAATGGGTATACCGGCCTCGACCTCGACCTCGCCGACCTGCTTTAGTCCGCCCAGCAGCACGGTGCCGCCGTCCGGAACGGACACGGTGGTTCGGAGGACGGTCTGCTCCTGGTCGGGCAGCAGGATGAAGATGCCGGGCGAGTTACCACTGGCACGCTGCACTTCGAAGCGTTCAAAACTCGGTTCCTTCGCCTGATCCGCTCGCACGGTGATCGTGACGTACTTTCGGTCGGCGCTGATCGTACCTTCGACGTCAAGCACGCTGCCGCTGGAGGCGACCGCCGGCACGGGCTGCACGCCGACCGCGCCTTCCGCCACCGATGGCGTCACGCTGCTGACGTACTGGCGGGTGCGGAGCACCGCGACGTAGGCCCGTTGCCCGTTGAACAACATTAGCCGCGGTGCCTGAACGATGCTCGAACGCCTGTTAGCTTGCGTCGCCCGAATCAGGAAGTCCACCTGGAGATTGTCGAGAAACGAGCCGGCGATATTGAGCGCCGGCGTCAAACCCTCCCGCCCGAACGTGCCGGGGATGCCGGTATTGAAAGACCGTGGGTCCGCCAGACTGAACGAGCTCTGTTGCGCCGTGATCGGCGTCATGAAGCTGGATTGCGGAATGACGCCGCCGGGTGCCGGTACGAACCCCGCGTGGCCGAACGGTTGCAGGGGAGCGACCTGACCCATGGCCGGGCCGCCCACGGGGGGAATGGCTGGGAGAACACCGATGCGCGAGAACGGCCTGGGCATCAAGACCTGGGCGCCGGTGAAGGGGTCGGTGATTGGCGCGAGGCCGCCGGCGGTGCCGGTAGTAAACGCCGGGTCGAAGCCGGCGGTCCCGGAGTTGAAGACGAAGTCCAGGTCCACGCCGATCTCTTCCAGGAAGTTTGAGCTCACAACCAGGAAGCGCGCTTCGACAGCGATCATCAGGGCTCGCGCTTCGCGCAGTTGGGCGAGCAGGGCCCGCGTCTGCTGGTGGGCCTCGGAGGTGTTGTAGACGATGAGCTGCCCGTTGAGTTCGCGCAGCGCGCCGTCTCCACCGCCAGTCTCCCGCCAGGAGTCAGGCTCGACCATCTGGCGAACAACGTCCAGGATATTCTCGACGATCTCTTGGTTGGGCCTGCCGTTGCGGTCGGTCTCCCCCGGGTTCCCGCTGCCCTGGCTGCCGAAGAGGCTGTTGCGGTCGCCCGCGATGTTCCAAGTGTCGCCGCCGGCCGGGCCCTCCCCGCTCAGGTCGAACAACGTGGCGTTGGCGAAACGCGGGATGCTGACGATCAGGTCGCGAATATCGTAGACCAGCACATACTTGTTGCGGTCGAGCTTCGCCTTGGTCGCGATACGCAGCAGGCCTTCGCCGACCGAGAAGTTGAGCGGGACGTCGCCCCCGACCTGGGTCAGCACTTCCCTGAGCACCGTTCGCAGCGAGACGTCTTTCAGCCGAATCGAGACCGGCTTGTCACGATCGATGCCGCTGTTTTCGAGATCCTCCCAATCGACCGTGATGTTCATTTGATTGAGATCGGTCAGGAAGTCGATCAGCTGGTCGAAGGGTAGCTCCTCGAAGTTGATCTCCGCCTGGTTCGATTCGAGCATGCGGTTCAGCTCGAAGTCTGAACCCGCCCCGTAACCCTGCTCGATGCCGGCCCGCCGCGCGACAATCTCCATCCAGTTCTTCGGATAAAGGATGTCGTGAGGCCACGGGATGCGGGCCTCGTCCCCCGCTTGCAGCGTGCGCTGCGTTTGCCTCCGAATTTGGCGCTCGACGTCCTTCTGCTCGTACAACGAGGCGAAGTCTTCGTAGGTGTCGAGCCAGAAGGTGGCCTTGGCATTGGCCGGATCGAGAGCCAGCACCTGCCGAATCGCTTCCGCCGCGTCGCGGAAACGCTGCTCCTTGAACAGTTGCCGGGCCGTGTTGAACAACCGCTCCACCATTTCCTCACGCTGGCGCTTTTGGGAGGCTTCACGCTCCCCAACGAGCTTCCGGATGGCCACGCGCTGCTCATCGGCCTTGCGCCGGCTGTACTCGTCGTAGGCCTCTTGGACACTCTTCTTGAGTTCGAGTGCGATGGCCCGGGCCGCTTCATATCTCGAAGGCGGTTGGGCATAGGCGCGATTCGCTTCGATGACCTGGAGGGCGCTCTCCGCTAACTGGCGCGCCTCGTCGAACCGCTCGGCCTTCACTGCCTCCTCGGCTTTCTGCTTCGCTTCCTGCATCTTGGCGACGGCCCGCTGCCAGAGCAGATCATCGCGGGCGCGCAGGTCGTCCACCAAAGTGCGCCGGCGCGGACCGGGCGGCGTGGGCGGCGCCGCCGGCTCGCTCACCTGCGGCTTCGCTTCGGGTTGCTCCGGTTCGGCGGGAGGTTGCTCTGGCACCGGTCCCAAGGGTTTCGCCGCTTCGGCGAGCTCCATTTTTTCGGCGATACGCTGTTTCTGGGTGCGGGCTTCCGCGCGCATGGCGGCCCGCGCGTACTCGTTGTCGATCACGCGCGTGTACAGCGCGTCGGCTTCTTCCCAGCGGCCCTCTTCGTAGGCCTTGTTCGCATCGGCCATGTCCTGTTCGGCCTTCTTACCGGCCTGGATCGCTTGCGGCAGCACCCTCAGCAAGTGATCGTACGCCTCTGCCTCTTCCGCGCTGAGCTGCTCGCGGTCAATCTCGAGCAACACTTCTTGGGCAACTACGTACTCCTGTTTGTCGAACAGGTCCTTCGCTTTTTGAAGCTGTTCATCTTCCGCCAGAGCCAGCGGAATCAGCATCAAGCCGACGAGAAGTGCCAATCCGCTGCTGAATCGCACAGCCTGTTTCATCGCGGAATTCTCCTCGGGGTTAAGTACACCCAGCAGCCATCGATCATCGTGCATCGATCGGGCGGGCGCACAGTCGCGGGGTCGCCCACTCTGCCGTGGAAAGTGTAGCCGCGCCCCAGGTGCGACGCAATCGAAAATCCCCGCTTGGCTGACGTATTCTGGTCAGCGCGCTCGCGCCCACCGGCGCCCGACGGCGAGCCGTCAGCGCACCCGAACCTCCGGACCTCCTGTCGCCCCCGCCCACGCTTTGCGGCCCAGCCCTCCCCGCTAGTACTGCGTTTCATAAATATCCCGACTATGAGGAATCCCAGGGAGCCGCAGGCTTTAGCCTGCGCGGCGCCGCGCCGGTTAAAACCCGCGGCTCTTTAGAGC